>CAJQQA010000144.1 GCA_905480355.1 uncultured Flavobacteriales bacterium
CCAAAAGACGCCAAAGTAATTATGAATATAACGTTACTTATCTTCATTTTAGAAATTAGTTTTCCTTAATCGCTTTTATCCCGGGTAGTTCTTTTCCTTCCAGGAATTCTAACATTGCTCCACCACCTGTAGACACAAAACTTACTTTGTCGGCTAAGTTGAATTTATTGATTGCTGCAACTGAATCGCCGCCTCCAATTAATGAAAAAGCGCCTTTTTTTGTTGCATTAACAATTGAATACGCCACCTCTTTTGTTCCATTTTCAAAATTGCTCATTTCAAAAACGCCCATCGGTCCATTCCAAAGAATAACCTTAGAGTTTTCTATGATTTCCGCACATTCTAATATGCTCTGGTGGCCAACATCCAGACCCATCCATCCCTCTGGGATTTTATCAATTGCAACCTCTTTAAATTGCGCTTCATTGCTAAAACGATCTGCAATAATAGTATCTGTTGGAATGTAAAGGTTTACATTTTTAGCTTTCGCCTGATCGATAATATTACGCGCCACATCCAAATAATCGTCTTCTACGAGAGAGTCTCCAACTTTTCCCCCCGTGGCTTTCACAAAAGTATATGCCATTCCTCCTCCAACGATTAGATTGTCTACGGTATCCAATAAGCGTTCAATAATAACAATTTTGGAAGAGACTTTTGCTCCTCCTACAATTGCAGTAACAGGCTTCTCCTTACTTTGTAAAACTTTATCAACGCTTTTTATTTCATTCTCAATAAGGAAGCCAAACATTTTGTCGTTCGGAAAATATTTGGCAACTATTGTGGTGCTCGCATGAGCACGATGCGCTGTTCCGAAAGCATCGTTTACAAAAGCATCTCCATGCTGTGATAATTGTCTCGCAAATTCTTCTGTCCCTGCCATTTCTCCTTTATAAAATCGAACATTTTCCAAAATCATAACCTGGCCAGGCTGCAAATTTGAGCTCATATCAATCGCTTCATCGCTGATACAATCTCCAGCAAATTGTACGTCAACACCTAATAATTCTGATGTTCTTGAAACAATGTTTTTTAAGGAGAACCGCTTTTCAAAGCCTTGTTTAGGCCGTCCAAGGTGGGACATGATAATTACTGAGCCCCCCTTCTCTAAAATGTGTTTAATTGAGCAAACTGCTGCTCTAATTCTTGTGTCATCCGTAATTTCAAGTGTTTCTTTGTTCAATGGAACGTTAAAATCAACTCTAATTAGGGCTCTTTTTCCATAAAAGGCGTAAGAATTAATGTTTTGCATGTTTCTTTTTTTAGACTTCTAAGATATAAAGAAGAACGATAACATGGCCTAATTTGAAATCACAATCTGTTTTTGATCGCCGCAAATTATTTTTCTTATTATCTTTAATCAATGAATCCAAAATTATCAATCATTAAGCAACTAAAAATCCCGCCGCGGGAGCTGTATTGTTTAGCTCAAGTATTGCTTTGGTCATTGCCTGCTTCATTTTTCCACCAAAAATTATAGCGCTGTTTTAATGTCAAATTCACCTAAAATATTTACACTTAAACAGGTTGTCTCGTCCGTTCGAAAAACCATAGAAGATCGTTATGCTAATTTATACTGGGTGAAAGCTGAGATGCATAAATTAAATCAGTTTCCAAGCGGACATTGTTTTCCAGAATTACTTCAAAAGGAAAACGGGAAAATTGTTGCCCAAATTAGTGGTTCTATTTGGAAGCATAATTTCGAGCGAATCAATACGCGATTTATTGAGGTTGTCAAAGAACCAATAAAAGATGACACAACATTGCTTCTCCAGGTAAAAGTTAACTTTCATGAATTGTATGGTCTCAGCCTTCAAATTATGGATATTGATCCGAATTATGCTTTGGGCGAATTACAAAAAGAAAGGGAAGATACTTTAAGGCGTTTACAGAAAGAGGGGCTGATTAATAAAAATCAAGGCTTAGATTTCCCCGTTTTACCCAAGAGGATTGCTGTAATATCTGCCGAATCAAGCAAAGGGTTATCTGACTTCATGCAGGTTATTTCTAAGAATCCCTGGAACTATCGTTTTTTTACAATGCTGTTTCCTGCATCTTTACAAGGCGATAACGCTGCACGGTCAATAAGTGATCAGCTGGAACGAATACATCGTGTAAAGCATCACTTTGATTGTGTTGTAATTGTTCGTGGTGGTGGTGGAGAAGTAGGTTTATCTTGCTATAATAATTATTCTTTGTGCAAAAATATAGCTTCCTTTTCATTGCCCATTCTAACTGGAATCGGTCATTCTACCAATTTGACAGTTGCAGAAATGATTTCTTATCGTAATGCCATAACTCCGACTGAGCTAGGTGACTTTTTAATTCAAGCGTTTCACAACTTTTCCGTTCCTGTTAAAAATACGATAAAGCGTATTAAAGCTTCAAGCCTGGTGATAACCTCTGAAGCTCAACTAAGGTTAAAAAGTGAATCCAAACTATTCAAAAATGTTGTTAAACAAACGGTTATGCAAAATAAGCAAATTGTAAACTCTTCATTGAAAGAATTGGCCAGCAGTGTTAAGTTCTCCGTTCTTCATCAGCAAAATTCAATTCGAAAAAATGAGCAAGGAGTATATCGAAATGCCCGTTTTTTAGTCTCTAGCCAAACAAGTGAGCTGGGGAAGCTAAACGTATCTCTTCCTGTTGTGGTTAAGGCTAAGTTTTTATCTGAAACAAATAAAGTGATTAATATTGCCCAATCAATACGATTAATGGACCCAATTAATGTTTTAAATAGAGGCTTCTCAATTACATTGCTGAATGGGAAAACTATAGGAAAGAACAACAAGGTTAAAAATGGTGACCTAATTTTAACAAAAACTGCTACTTTTAATGTAAAATCTAAAGTTGAAATAACTGAAAATAATGAGTGATAAAATAATATACACCGACGCGTTTGATGAGTTGCAACAAATTGTACTTGATATTGAAGATGGTGAAATTAGCGTAGATGAATTAAGCGTTAAGGTAAAGCGAGCATCTGAATTAATTAAAATTTGCAAAGAAAAATTAAGTTCAACAGAAGAAGATGTTAACCTTATTTTGAAAGAGTTGGAAGAATAATTTTATCATTCTTCTTCCAATAAACGACCTATGTCATGCATTAAAGAATCAACCGAAGCGGTTCTTGTTCCATCATAATAACCGCGTATTCGTCGAGTTCTATCTACCAAAACAAAGTTGTTCGTATGTATAAAATCACTTCCTACATCTCCCAGGTTTTTCGCTTCGGCTGGCTTCAAAACAAAAAAAGATTTTCTTGCCAGCTCGTATAATTTAGATTTATCCCCCGTTAGAAAGTGCCATTTCGGTCCTGCATTGTATTTTTCTGAATAACGCTTCATTTGTGCCACTGTATCAACTTCTGGGTGCACTGTAAAGCTCAATATTCTGAAATCCTCCTGAGATTTATACATTTCATGCACGCGTGTCATCTCTTCGTTCATTATTGGACAAATAGATCCGCAGGTTGTGAAAAAATATTCAGCAACAAAAACTTTATCATCAATATCTTCATTCGATATTCTCTGACCATTTTGATCTAAAAATGAAAAATCACCTATTGTGTGCCCATAGCCTTTGCGATCGATTAAAACATCAGGATCAACCATTTCCGGCTCAAGATCTGTCGGATTAATAACAGGAAGCATCCCTTCTTCAGGAATTTGCAGATAATATGTTACCGACACGCCAATAATTAAAAAAACAACTAAAAACCACGTCTTTTTCATGGTATAAAATTAGTCTTTTCGAAGAAGTTTTTGGGTCTATTTGTTTAAAATTATTGAAACTATTCCTGTTGCCTTGTCATTTCCCTTGCCATTGTAATCAATGATGAAGTAATATGATCCAACCGGAAGAAGGTTGCCATTGTATTTTCCATTCCAACGATTTGAATCGTAGCTTCCTTGTTTTGATTTAAACAATAGGCTACCCCATCTGTTATAAACATAAACGATGTTGTTTGGATATATTAAATCAATGTCTAGAATCTCCCAATCATCATTCATTAAATCTCCATCTGGTGTAAACGCGGTTGGAACTATAAACTCACAACCATTAATTGTAATGATTACTTCTGAGGCGGGGCTTTCACATCCAAACTCTGTTTCAGTAACATAATAGGTGAATTCACCAAGTGTATTTGATGGGTCTATTGTTATGCCTGCCCCAAAAACTGAAGTCAAACCAGCATCTGAATACCAAGTAAATGTTCCAAGGCCTCCTGATACTGTCATTGCATCTGGAGTAACAGTTGAACAGTAAACTACATCCGTTCCTGCAGCCGGAGCTGCAGGAATTGGGTTAACAATAATTTTTTCTATTTCATACACAACATTTGTACATGTATTACCGTCGGTAATGTTTGTGATGATGTAAACTCCTGCAGCGTTTCCTAAGCTAAGTGGACTTGTCGCTCCTGATGCACTTAATGCGACTCCGTCTAAGGTGAAATCAACTGTGAAATTCGGTGTTCCTGTGACATCAACTAACATGTCTGAAACAAAATCTCCCTCACAATATGTTCCTCCACCAACAAGTGTTAATGTCGGTAATGGATTGATTGTAATAACAAGTGTTTCTTCATCTGAACAACCCGACAATCCATCATAAATGAAAAGAGTTGTGGAAGAAGTAATAGGCCCTGTAACAACATTGGCTACCGATGGACCGCCTGTTGCGTCAAAATAGTTTTGAGCTCCAGTAAGCAATACTCCTTCTATTATAGGTAATGCAAATGAATCACATTCTATAACCTCTAGTAGCGGAAAAATCTCCGGTGTTGTCACAACAACAACTGTAACTGGACCACTTTTTGAACATCCTAAGTATGTTGCCTCAACGTAATATGTTCCACCCCCAACTGCAGTTGCATCTGGAACAAGCATCGTCATTGCTAAATCTGAATAGTAAAGCATCGCTCCGACATCTGTGCTTGAAACAGCCCCTAATGTAATGTCAACGGTTAATGGTGAGCAAACTGCTGGAGGATCTACAAGTGTTAATGTGGGTGTTATCTTCACGGTAACTGTAACATTCGCAACTGCAATACAACCAAAGTTATTAGCTGATAAAACATACGTTCCGGCGCCAACTATTGTTGCGTTTAATATTGGGGTTACTCCATCAGATTCAAAATATGAGATTGTCCCTACATCCGTTGACCAGTATGTAACATCTGTTAAATTAACAATGTTTGGTGCGCATGTTGTTGTATCCTGAACGGTAAGTATTGGTGTAGTGTTTATGGTTACAACTACTGGCGCTGTGACGATACACCCTGCATTGTCTGCTGATAAAATATATGTTCCTGCGCCAACTGCTGATGCGTCTGTAACTA
Source organism: uncultured Flavobacteriales bacterium (assembly GCA_905480355.1). Taxonomy (GTDB): domain Bacteria; phylum Bacteroidota; class Bacteroidia; order Flavobacteriales_D; family Crocinitomicaceae; genus UBA4466. The sequence goes on from CAJQQA010000144.1 coordinate 5,345, forward strand.
AGGTGGTTCCGTCTGATTCAAAGTAAGTAATTGTCCCAGCATCTGTGGACCAATACGTAACATCCGTTAAGTCTATCAAGTTTAGTGGACATGTTAATGTGTCCAGAACTGATAACGTTGGTGTTGTGTTTATTGTTACAACTATTAGCGCTGCGGAGATACAGCCGGCATTGTCTGCTGATAAAACATATGTTCCTGCTCCAGCTGCTGTTGCATCTCCAACTAAGGTTGTTCCATCTGATTCAAAGTAAGTAATTGTTCCAAGATCTGTGGACCAGAAAGTGGCATCCGATAAATCAACAGTATTTGGTGAACATGTTGTTGTGTCCTGAACTGTTAAAGTAGGTGTTGTATTTACTGTTACAACTACTAATGCTGTTGTTATACAGCCAGCATTATCTGCTGATAAGATATATGTCCCGACTCCAACTGCTGTGACATCTCCAACTACTGTTATTCCATCTGATTCAAAATAAGTAATTGTTCCAAGATCTGTGGACCAATACGCAGCATCTGTCAAATCTATCGTGTTTGGTGAACATATTGTTGTGTCTTGAACTGTTAACG
>CAJQQA010000145.1 GCA_905480355.1 uncultured Flavobacteriales bacterium
CTTTAAGTATTATCAATGTATTTGACAAGCCTGAACTAGTTTTCCATTCTCAAGCCGAAGAAGTTAAAAGAGATCTGAAAAATACAGGGAAAGCTGTTGGAGGAATGTTCGGGAAACTTTTTAAAACAAAAAAACATAAAGCGAAGGAAGATAAAAAGAATGAGATCAAACTAATGATTTATTTAGCGAAAGCAGATGGTATGATTGAAGATGAAGAAAAAAGCTTTCTTGCTGACAAAATATCTTGTCTAGATAATTTCACTGCAAGCGAAAAGAAAATTCTTTTTGATCTAATGAACGCAAGAGATTTACCTGCACTAACTGCTAATGATGTTGTCTTTTCTACTCCTGAAAGAGGGAATGAAATCATTGAAGACTTATTAAAATTAGCTTCGGCTGATGGTGAACTCGAAGCAAGAGAACAAAAATTAATTGATGAAATAAAATCATTGATGAAATAATATCATTGATGAAATAATATCAATTCAAAATAGCCCTTCAGAAATGTGGGGCTTTTTTTATGCGCATAAAAATGCCTAAGAAAACATATTCACCCTTCGGTTCGCTAACGTTTCTTGGACTAAACGTTAGCAATAATTGAGGTGAATACTCAAAACATTAAAGAATTCTAGAATGATAAAAAAAGCAAGTTTTTCAATAGTTATTGCACTTATTTGCTTTTCTCTTGCGAGTCCTACCGTCAAATTACTGAGTCAAACTGGGGGCATGCTTGGCGGCGCCATATCCTTTTGCAATCTATTATTTATCGGAAATTTTTGTGCGGGATTGGTAGTACTATTATCCTTTGGGGCTAAAGGAATTATTAAGGAATTTCGATCGTTTAATTTAAGGCAACACTCAGTTCTTTTTTTAGGAATTATAGTCGCTGGTCTATACCCTGCTCTGATCTACACAGCACTAGAAAGTACTAGTGTAACAAATGTTGTTATGCTCTCGCGTTTTGAAAGTATTTTGTTTGCGTTTCTTGCGTGGTGGATATTTAAAACTGCCCTAAATAGAAATGAAATAATCGGAATAGGAATTATTGGAGCTGGTGTATTGATTATTGTTTTTCTAAAAGAAATGTATATGTTTCGAGACGGCGATTATATCATTCTGATTGCCGCCGTTATTGAAGCTCTAGGTATAATCATAAGTAAAAAAATCCTATCTTTTTGCTCTGTAAGAACGTTTCTGTTCGCCCGGAATTTATTTTCATCTATAGGTTTTTTCATAATAGCAATAAACCTGTTCGGATTTCATCATTTTCAAGATGCTTTCCAAGCAGAACTCTGGGGCTTAATAGCAGTTTATGCTATCCTTGTTATTGTTTTAGGCCAATTTATGTGGTACAAGGGAATCAAATCCGCTTCATCCGAAACTATCTCTAAATTAACAATGTTATCTCCTTTTTTAACTCTGATATTTGCATTCATACTTCTAAATGAAGTTCCTGATTTATATGAGTGCTGTGCTATTGTCCTTATCCTTATAGGAATGCTTATTATGAGAATTAGATCAAAATCTGAAAAAGAGGTAATTTCTGCAGTTGACAAATCATTTTCAGGAGGTTGAAACCATATTGCCAACACAACCTATACTCTATGAGGATTTTAGCTTTGAGAAAACAACCTTATTAATGAGCCGACTTTGTGTAGCTTTAACCTATAACCAATTAAACTGATTCCTCAATTACTTGGATCAACACTTTTGAGTATTAATCAACTTTATGATAACCAGTTTATTTTACTGATAATGAATAAAAATGAAAATAGCGGGAATGTAGTTGTGTAAGTCGACTATCGCATCAATTCCTTCTTTTTGTAATATATTTGTTTTCAATTTAAAAGATTTACGCAATTGTATAAAACTCTCCAGATACTACTATACCTAATTATCTCGCAATCATCATGGGGGCAAATTAAAGAAATCTCAGCTTCGAGGACGAACGACAAAATTAATATTGATGGCCAAGATATTGAAGGGAGCTGGTCAAATGCTCAGATTGCAACTGACTTCTTGGAGCTCAACCCAACTGAGGGTGAAAAACCAAGATTTAAAACAGAAGTGAAAATCTTGTTTGATGACAATAATATTTATATTCTAGGCCACTGTTTTGATAATTATCCAGATAGTATCCTAACTCAGCTGGGAGAGCGCGATGATGATTTGAATGCAGATAAGTTCTCCATCTCTTTTGATACGTATAATAAGATGCTCGATGCATTTACTTTCTCAGTCACCGCATCGGGTGTTCAATCGGATTCCAGAATTTCAGACCCATCATTTAATGCTGTCTGGGAAAGCGAAGTTGCTATTATTGAAGATGGCTGGATTGTAGAAATAAAAATACCCTATTATGCCATTCGTTTCCCTAAAGGTGATAAACAAGTCTGGCGTGCACAATTTCAAAGAGAAATCAGAAGAAGTCGAACAGAGCTACAATGGTCTCTGGTTCCTAAAAACGTTGAAACTGAAATCAATTATTGGGGTTATTTAAAAGGTTTAGATAACATCAAAGACCCATTTCGACTTTCTTTATCTCCTTACCTGTCTTCATTTACCGAATTTACTAAAGATGAAAGAGTTTTTGGCTACGGAGCTGGTGTAGATCTTAAATTGGGATTAAATGAAAGTTTTACCCTCGACATGACATTACTCCCAGACTTTTCCCAAGTTAGATCTGACAATATTGTTAAAAATCTTGGAGCTTTTGAAGTTGTTTTTGAAGAACAACGCACCTTTTTTCAGGAAGGAACTGAATTATTTAACCTTGGAAACCTTTTCTATTCTAGAAGAATTGGTGGTGTTCCAAATCAATATGGGCAGGCTTTTGAAAATATCGATTCTACGGAAGTAGTCATAGAAAACCCGATTACTTCAAAGCTTCTCAATGTTGCAAAGATCTCAGGAAGAAATAAATATGGTTTGGGTGTCGGTATAATGAATGCTATTACTGCCTCTAGCAATGCAGTCATTGAAAATACAATTACCGGAAAAACAAGAGAAGTAGAAACAAACCCACTCGTTAATTACAATATTATTTCTTTCGATCAAAGCTTGAAAAATAACAGCTCGGTTTATTTAATTAACCTTAATACATTTAGAGCAAGTAAATTTATAGATGCCAATGTCTCCGCGTTGGGTTTAAACCTAGTTTCTAGAAAATCTAACTATTCCATATCAGGTGACATTAAAATTTCACAGCGAGACACTAACCTGCTTGAAAACCTCTTCATAGTAAATGATAATGATGGCTTGAGCTTTAAATTAAATGCCGCAAAGATAGCTGGCAACTTTAAATTTTCACTTTCAAGCGAAAGTAAATCACCCAATTATAATCCAAATGATCTTGGCGTCAATTTCGCCAGAAATAACAGGACTCATTCAATTAATCTACAATACAATAAATACAATCCATTTTGGATCCTGAACAGTAACTATAATTCTTTCAATTTCAGCTTAGAACAAGACTATACTACCAATGAGCTGCTAAAGAAAAAATACAATGGAAAATTTCTATTTATTCGACCAAGTTTCACTGCATTCAGCATCAGAATGAGCTCTCAAATTAATGATGGTGTAGACCTATTTGAATCGAGAGTTCCTGGTCAAAATTTTATTACTCCCGAATATTACTATAATGGAATCGGTATCTCTTCAGATTACAGAAAACGTGTTGCTCTTGATGGTGAGATTGGCTATGGACAAGGATACTTTACAGATTACATTGTAAATAATTATTTCGAAGTAAATATAGAACCTAGAATACGCGTTAATGATAAACTTACTATTCGCACATCGAATAATTATTCAATTTTCTTGAACGGAGCAGGTTTCGCAGGTTATTTTGATGAATTACCCAAGTACGGTGTGAGAGATGTTAAAACACTGACCAATATTCTCCAAGCAAAGTACTTGTTCAAAAACAACTTATCCCTTACGCTTCGCATCAGACATTATTGGTCGTATGGAATCTATGATTATTATGGTGACCTTGATGCAGAAGGTTATATTATTAAGGATGATTCGTTTACAGGAAATTCCAATTTTAATTTCAATGCGTTTAACACAGATCTAATATTCGGGTGGCAATTTGCTCCAGGTAGTTTTTTAAATATCGTATATAAAAATGCTTTACAACAGGATGAACAGAACATTCAAACATCTTATTTTCAGAACCTCAACTCTGTATTGAGTGAAGGCCAGAGAAATACGATTACAATGAAGGTAGTTTACTTTTTCGATACCGTTTCTGCTTACAAGAAGTTATTTAGAAACCGCTAATTTATGTGCCAACTTAAGTGTTTTATAAAGTTAAGTAATCTATATTTTTTATAACATACCTAAGAAACATAAGGGGTTTGTGTTTCATAAATACTAATCCCTATGAAAATTTATTATTATCTTTAAAATTCAATTCCAGTTAAAAGTCCTTACGACTTCTTAGCTTTGAACCTATAGGTAACAAAACAAATTAAAGATTATTTCTGTTGGAATGTGAAATGCACAATATTACAGTACAATGTGTTTAACTAGCTCTTTGCTAAAACGAACCATGTTTTTCATCTCTCCAGTATTTGCATTACGTAATGATTTAAAGATGATTAAAGCAGTTCCATTACACTCGATGTGGTAGATTTCTTCTGACTCTAAAAAACTTACTAAATTTGGAGTAAACAACTTTCTAATTCCAACCTCGTCTTCACCAGTCAACCTCAGGTTACTTGAGAAAAATGGACTTTCATCGAAATCAATATCCTTAGTTGTTTTAAGTGATAATACACGATCGAATAACTTATCGAAAATACCTTCTTTATCTATAACAAATGATGGTATTTTATTTGGGAGATGAATAAGTTGAACGGTCGTTTTATAAACTTCTTTAGAAAGCATGGCACCCTCATCAAAAACTATATCACTGATCTCCCAATCTACATCACAATCGGCAAATTCTCCACCTATAATATTGGCTTTCTTTTCTAACGGTCGTGATTGAAAGAAATCGAATTCTAACAATTCACTAGAATCTACTTGTTCTTCACGGTTTTACA
>CAJQQA010000146.1 GCA_905480355.1 uncultured Flavobacteriales bacterium
TTCTGTTAGGGTTCGCTTTCAAATCAAGCATTTCTGCTTCCAACAATATTTTTTCAAGTAACTCATCAATGTTTAAATTCTGTTTTGCAGAAATTTCTTGACACTGATATTTACCCCCCCACTCTTCCACAAGGATATTCATCGCAGAGAGTTGTTCTTTTATTTTATCCGCATTTGAGCCTGGCTTGTCAACTTTGTTAATTGCAAAAACCATTGGTACTTCCGCGGCTTGAGCATGCGAAATAGCTTCTTTTGTTTGAGGCATAACATCATCATCCGCAGCAATTATAATTACTGCTACATCTGTTACTTGCGCACCACGTGCACGCATTGCTGTAAAGGCCTCATGACCCGGAGTATCAAGGAAAGTCATTTTTCGACCATCTTTTAACGTAACATTATACGCACCAATATGCTGCGTTATACCACCAGCTTCACCATCTGTAACATTTTCATCTCGCACTCTATCCAACAAAGATGTCTTACCATGATCAACGTGACCCATTACCGTAATAATTGGTGGTCGAGAAATTAAATCTTCTTCGTTGTCTTCAATAATTGGAATAGCATCTTGTACTTCCGCGCTAACAAATTCAATGTCGTATCCAAACTCCTCAGAAATCATCTGAATAGTTTCGGCATCCAAACGTTGATTAATCGATACAAAAATTCCTAATGTCATACAGGCAGAAATCACATCTGTTGAACCAATATTCATCATTGTTGCTAATTCTGACACCGTGACAAACTCCGTCAACTTTAATGTTTTCTCTTCAAGTTCAGCGAAGGCTTCTTCCTCCATTCTCTTTTGAGCAACATTCTCTCGCTTCGTCTTTCTATTTTTTGATCCTTTTGATTTTCCTCCTTTACCCGACAAACGAGCTAAAGTATCTTTGATCTCTTTTTGGATATCCTTTTCCGTAATCTCTGGCTTCGGAGTCTTTGGACCCTTTTTAAATTTGGCTTTTGCTGGCGCTTGTGTTTGGTTCTGTTTCTTGGTAACATCAATTTTACGAACTCGTTTACGCTTTCGTTTTTCATTGTTTGATGTTCTTGGTTTTTCAACTGGTAGAACAATTTTACCTACAACATTCGGTCCAGACAATTTTTTTCGTTCAACACGAATTGTTTCAGGCTCAACCTTAACTTCCTTCTCAACTGGTGTTTCAGCAACTGATTTCTCTTCAACTTTCTCTGTTACCTCTTTTGGCTTTTCAGGTGTTTTTTCAACGGGCTTTTCTGCAACAGGTTTTGCTGCTTCTTTCTGAGGTTTTTTCTTTTTATCTGGGCGGGTTTTCGAATTGATTTTGTCCAAATCAATTGTTCCGAGCACTTGCAGTTTTGAAGATTCATTTGATTCAACCGTCTTGATTTCTGGAGCGGCAGATTTTACCTCTTCAGTTTTTGGTTCTTCAACCGGCGCAACAGCCGCTGGCTCTTCAGTATTCTCTTGAGAATCTTTCAAAGAAACGGTTTCCTTTTTTTCTTTGGGTGCTACAGGTTGTTTCGTCAGTTCTTTCAAACTTTGATCCGCAGCAAATTCAACACGCAAAACTGCATATTGTTCCGGTGTAAGCTTCGTGTTTGGACTTGCGTCAATACTTACCTCTTTACTTGCCAAGAACTCAACCAATGTAGACATTCCTACATTTAGCTCTCCTGCTGCTTTTCCTAATCTAATTGGTTTGGCCATAAAAATCTGCGCCTTTAAATTTAACTTTCAATATTGAAACAATGTTCCAATATGTTGTGTAATATACTGCTTTTGTTATTTCTTACTCAAATTCAGCTTGTAGAATTTTAAACAATTCTGCAATTGTTTCTTCTTCAAGGTCTGTTCTTTTAACTAATTCGGCAGAACCTATTTCAAGAACTGACTTTGCGGTGTCGCATCCAACGGCTTTCAATTCATCTAGAATCCAACTGTCGATTTCATCTGCAAATTCTTCCAAATCAACATCCTCAACATCAACTTCGCCTTCTCTATAAACGTCCAGTTCGTAACCTGTCAACTTCCCTCCAAGTTTAATATTATGTCCACCCCTACCAATTGCCAATGAAACTTGATCTGGCTTCAGGTAAACTTTTGCTCTCTTTTCTTCTTCATTGATTTCAATTGATGTGATTTTCGCTGGAGACAAAGCTCTTTGAATAAACAATTGAGGATTTGAGGTATAGTTTATAACATCAATATTTTCGTTTCTCAATTCACGAACAATTCCATGAATTCTTGAACCTTTCATGCCGACACAAGCTCCAACTGGGTCAATTCTGTCATCGTATGATTCAACAGCCACTTTCGCTCTTTCACCTGGCTCACGAACAATGTTTTTTATTGTAATTAACCCGTCAAAAACTTCAGGAACTTCTAATTCGAACAAACGCTCTAAAAATTCTGGCGCTGCTCTTGACAATATAATCACAGGACTACTGTTTCTCATGTCAACTTTTGCCACAACAGCTCTAAGCGACTCCCCTTTCTTAAAATAATCTGATGGAATTTGTTCTGATTTTGGCAACAATAATTCATTTCCTTCATCATCAAGCACCAAAATTTCTTTTTTCCAAACTTGATAAACCTCACCAGTAACTATATCTCCAATTCTTTCTTTGTAGATTTTATATAAGTGATCCTTTTCTAATTCTAATATTCTAGAAATTAAATTCTGACGAAGAGAAAGCACGTTTCTTCTTCCAAAATCACCGAACTTAAATTCTTCAGTCAATTCTTCTCCAATTTCGAAATCTGGTTCAACTTTAATTGCATCAGAATATGCTATTTCAGTATTTACGTTTTCTACTTCTCCGTCGTCGACAATTTCTTTATTTAAGAAGATTTGAACATCTCCCTTGTCAATATTGACAATAACATCAATGTGATCATCGGTATTAAATTTCTTTTTCAACATTGCGCGAAAAACATCCTCCAACACATGCTGCATTGTTTGTTTATCAATATTTTTCAGCTCTTTAAACTCTGAAAATGACTCTGTCAATTCTAAACTATCCATATTCCTCTATTTAAATGAAATAATAATTTTTGTTTCTTTTACTTTCTCAATTGCTAGCTCAATATCTTCTACAATTGTTTGCTTTTTCTTCTTTCCTTCAATACGTTCTTGCCGCGAAGTTTGAATAATAATTTTATCTGGTGTTGCATCAATCATTTTACCCTCCAAATCTTCACCGTCATGTAACTTTACTTTAACGTTTCTGCCAATGTTTTTTTTGTATTGTGCAAAAACACGCAATCCATTATCCAGCCCCGCAGAAGACACGTGTAGTTGAAAGTCTTCCTCTTCTCTGTCAAGATTGTGTTCAACATTTCTAGAAACAGACATGCAATCCTTAACGGAAACGTTTCCTTCGTGTTTATCCAATTCAACATTAATGCTATTTGCACTCGATATATTCAACGTCACAACAAACAGCCCATTATCTAGCTCTTCAATGCGCTCGTAAATTAAATCTGCAACCTTCTTTTTACTAATCATAACTTATAAAAAGAGGGGACTAACGTCCCCTCATTCATGCATTTATCATATAAATACGATGCAAATATAGTTGATTAATTTTAAATCAGCATTATAAAGACAAAAAAACCCCTCTATACAGCTTCTAAATCTGTTTTTCTCTTTAGTTGAGTCCGTTTTAAAGTTGTCCTTTATGAAAATTAAGTCTTGCCCTGTTCATAGAGATGCTAGAGGAAGTCTTTAAGTGCTCTTCAGTATATAATTTGCGTTTAATCGATGGGGCGCTTCTATTATCCAAATATTAATGAGAACTTTGTTAAAAAGAAACAGATGCTTGTAGAGGTTCATGACAAAGTAGTATCAACTCAAATTTTTGAGCGCAAATTTGTATGTGATTTAAGTGCATGCAAAGGTGCTTGTTGCATTGAGGGTGATGCGGGTGCTCCATTAACTTTTGAAGAGGTCGACATCCTTGAAGAAACTTTAGACGCTATAACCCCTTATATGCGGCATGAGGGAATAAAGGCGATTGAAAAGCAAGGTGTTTTTTATATGGATCAAGACAATGAGCCTGTAACGACCTTGGTCAACGAAAAAGAGTGCGCTTTTGTTTATTTTGATGATAACGGAATTACAAAGTGTGCTGTAGAGCAAGCTCACATGGATGGGAAATCTGATTTTAAAAAGCCCATTTCTTGTCATTTATACCCGATACGAACAAAAAAATTCGATGATTTTACAGCATTGAATTATGATGTTTGGGATATTTGTGCTCCCGCTTGTGATTGTGGTTCAAAATTAAATGTTCCTGTTTTTCGGTTTTTGAAAGAGGCTATTATTCGTGCTTTTGGGGGTAGTTTTTTTAAGGAGTTAGAACTCGTATCAAAGGAGCTGGAAAAAGAAAAGTAAGAACGCTTCAATCTAAATAAATCGGTCAACGAACTACCGCTAGACTTTTAAAGTAAAACGCTCTTTCAAATGCCTTCCTAATTCTTGTATCGCTTTTTTTTCCTCTTCAATTGGAGTGTTCGCTGGAGGGCCATATGGCGTATTATTGATGTCAACAATATAGATTTTATCATCGTCCTTGTTTCTCAAAATGTCAAGCTCTCCATATTCAAAATGGATTTTCTTGCAAAATTGATTAATCAACTCGATTTCTTTCTTGGACAAAACATCTCCTGTATTGACCACCTGGGTGTCCACTGTCGTGTTTTTAAACCGCTCTGTAATGTCTCTATACTTTATGTACGTAAAATCCAATGCAGCAATAACTACAGGCACCCGAATATCCTTAACCAAGGTGTCGTTATATGAATTATCAATAAGGATTTGATAGATGCTCTCTTCGTCAATCGTTTTTAGCGGACCATTCAAAATTGTTCCGTCATGCTTTGCATTTAAGTCGCTTTTACGAACTATTTTACCTTTATACGTCAAAGGATCAATAAATGTAGAGTAGCCAAAGACCTCCTTGAAAGCATTGTCTACATAAACTTTACTTATGTCGCTGCTTTCTGCATTGATCACATGTTTAGAAAATTGTTGCAATTCTGGGCAATTCGACTTAAACGTAACGTCTTCCCAGTTAATAACTATATCAGGCTTAGATTTGATATTATTCGTAAGATTATAGTTGTAGTGGCGTGCTATTTTAAAAATCGTTGTACGCTTATTCGGAAACTCTGGATAAACTAAAATTGTCTTATTTTTAAAGCCGTTTTTAAAGAAATGCTTGGCTTTTAAACCAACAAACTTTAAATCTTTAATCAAACGTTCGATTAAAGGCATGTTTGATCGATAATTATTAAATAGTCCGTTCATTTTCACACTTATTCCACAAAAATACAATAATCCATGAGTGTCTTAACGATTATACCTTTACTTATAAATCACTCCAAGAAACGATTTATAAACTACCTTAGCCGATATATCTTATACCAATAGTTTTTGATAAACTTAGAACGCCAATGGCTATTAGTGTTGTTCTGGCCTAAATTTAAAAGGGGATTAGTTAATGCCAATTCACTAATGATACCAAGCATCACCTGTCCCTAATTGAAAATAGAATCGGTCTTTTTTTCTGGTTTTTTTTTCAAATACTGGGCAACCGAATTCATCTAGCCGTGGGTAATGAGAAGAGAGGTGCTTCACTGATTTAGGCAAGAATATTAAATCATGTATTAGTCGGTTTTGAATGGCGTGCCTAATTTCTTCGCTATCTATTCCGATTTTCACGAAGGCGTCTTGCTTATGTGGTAAGTTATAACTAAATGAACTATAAAAGATGCCATGACTCGTTTTCCCATACGGAAGGTGATCTAGTGTTTTATAGCCTCCTCTGATTTTATCATTAACGAAATCTACATGCTTTCCTCCTCTTGTTTCCCCTGTCCACATTTTAACGCCAACACCAAATTTATAATCTCGATAATGATAGGCAAAGTGAAATTGACCTGTTCTAAATCGGTCTCTGCCTTGTCCTGCAAAAACGTCATTTTCATGATATATTGATAAATTCTTTACGTGTACTGCAAATCCCCCCGAGCTTTGGGTAGACTTAATATTATCATGATAAAGAATATAATTATAACCAAGACCGAAGTTGTATGTTGTTTGATGATTAAGTCCATCTAATTGAAAATCAATGGTGTCCTTTTCTTTTTTCCCTGCTAAAAGCACCGCTCCGAATGCCGTTCTTGCCTCAAAATATTTTTTCCTTCCCCCTAAATTTGTAAAGTGAAAATGAAGAGCTGATTTAATATTTAGCTGCACAAAGGAATCAGTCCAATAGCCACTGAGAGTCATCCCTATAGAATTAATATGTGTTCCGAAGTTTGCAGAAATACCTATAGATCCACCAAAATGATGGTTGAAGTATCCTTGTCCAAATGACAGGAATGGGGAAAAGAAAATGAGGAGCATCCATTGTTTCACAATGCAAATATGACAAAAAGCATTCCAATCCTACAGGCTTAACTTAATTCAACCGCGCGAACATATATTACTGGTTAAAATACACATTCCTGCCTTTAAACGATAAACAAGGTTTTATCCTAATTCCTAACAAGTTGTAAGAATCCATGTCCATCAATACTCACTTCTCCATTGATTCCAATTACATTGTACTTGTAAAAATACGTTCCTTCTCCAGCTTTTTCACCATTGTTAAGAATTCCATTCCATTTAGGGTTTAGTCCTGAGCCAGAAAAAACTTCATTGCCCCACCTATTAATTATAAGCAAATCGATGTTTGAATAAAACTCCACATCTAACTCATAAAAATTATTTGCATCATCTCCATTTGGAGTAAAAATATTTGGTGCAATTACAATTGGTTCTGGATAAATACAGCTCCCGTCTTCGAAAATTGCTTCGGCGTCAAAGTTAAGTGCTTCAATGTCCATACATCCACACGGGACAGTAAAAACAAGCGCTGTTGTTACATCTAAACAAATGGACCCCTGGAACTCATATGCTGTTAACGTAACCACTGTTGTATCTGTGTATGACTGTGTTTGCGAAACCAACGTTGACTCTGATGCTAAATTTCCGTTTCCAAAGTCCCACTCGTAGTATGTAGCATTTTCACTCGTGTTTTCAAAAGTGACGGTCATTGGAGAGCACTCCCCATTTGTTGAAACACTAAGCAGGGCAATTGGTGGAGGCAAAACCTCAACAAACACACTGTCCATATCAGAACAAAACCCATCATTAACAGTAAAATAATACCACCCTGGTGAAACGTCTTCCATTGCCGTTCCATTGACATTATAAACTCCTGGGTTTCCTGGTCCTGTCCAATTATACAATGGTAATATTGAAAAACTAGGGTCCGTGTAGGTAATGTAATCAGCCATAACAATGCCTGTTGGTTCACATGCGCTAGAAGGCATTGAAGTTAGGCTATCAACATTCACTATTTTATTTACAATTAGCACAACGCTATCAATATTAATAAAACCACAGCCATCCGTCATCTCAACATAATAGGTAATCGTGTCTTGTTCCGAACCATTTGTTGGTAAGCTTGTAGGGTTTGTATTGCTTGGCGTAGACCAATCAAAAACCAATGGGGGCAAAAAACTTTGAATATTAACAACTTCCGCTTCTGGGTTTGTTGTTGGACAAAAAGAATAAACTGTATCAACCAAATCATGAGATAATTCATTCGGAATAACAAAAATATTCAAAGGGATTGAAGAACACTGGTATACGCCAAGTGTATCATAAACGTCGGCAATTAAAGTGGTATCTGAAAGGGGGGTAATATAAAAGCTTGTTGAGTCTATTAAGCTGCTCCCCCAGTCGATAACTGTCGTCGTTCCACATGGTGATCCACTTGCATTAATTAAGACATTGTCAATGCCCCAATTATCACAGCATGTCCCAGAAGAGTTTGCTTGGTACCATCTAAACTCAGTAGTTGCAGATAGTGCTCCCACCGGAATTGGAACCGAGTAAGTTGCCCAAGAAGTAAATGTTGTCGCTTGTCCAGTTCCAACCCCCGGTCCGCCTGCTCCAGGGTTTGATGGCAATGTTGTGCCATCAGGCTGGTAATATTCTATTGGAAACCAAGTTAAACCGCCATCGGTGCTATATTGTAGCTCGACACCTTCCTCTGATAAATCTGGCCCTTCGCATGGGGTTCCTCCACCCTGTAAAGAATAAACCATATCAAATGTAATTACACCTCCACAACTAATATCGAATGCTGCCGTACCAATCAACGGCACAGATGTTCCTGATGTAGATGCCCAATAATATGGTGTGCCACTTGGCGCAGGACCACATGGTTCCGTAAAATTTGTTCCCCCTGTTGTGTTCCACCCTGGCGGTAAAGAACCAACATTAAAGTCAAAAATTTGCCCGCTATTAACTAAATTAGCAACCGCCTGAACTAATACCGAGTCACCTTCACAAATGGTTGTGTCTGATGGTGTAACTGTAATGGTACACAGTTGGGCATTAGAATGTTCTAAAAATCCAAGTGTAATAAAAGAGAGAATAAGTATGTTTTTTTTCATCGTAAGTTACTTTTCAGGTGTGGTTTTTAGGTGCATAATAGAAACACTTTCAAATTTCCATCCCCCTTTTAAGTTTGGGTTTAGAATTAAGCGTGTCACCTCTTTTTTCTTTGTGTCACAGGTGCCCTCAATACTACTCTTGGCTTTAATAATAACGCCTGTGTTGTATTCGCTTTCTTCTTCACATCCTGAGCACCCTTCTTCAAAATGAAGTGCAATATTATATTGAACCTTCATTGCGTTCGTTGAATTATTCTCAACCATAACGAAAACATAGCTCAATGGTTTTGCGAGATAATCAAAACTACACTCTTTTGATTTAACATAAATCTTAATGTCTTCCTGTTCTTGAATTAATTGCCATTCTTCGGTTAACTCATCCTTGGTCATGCGTTCTTGTGAAAAGACGTTCGCTGAAACAAATAAAGTAATAAAGAATAAAGAATAAATATATTTCATTTATGAGTGTATTGGTTATTTTTAAGACGCCACCGTTGAACAAACGTTGCATCTTAAAAGGGATAAATTTAACCACAAATATAGTTATTTAATCAGTAATTGCTCTGAACATCAATAGAAAGTGCTACTTTCAGGCTTTTAAAAGGTACTACTCCATGCAACGATTTATCCGCCAACTGCCAAAAGCAGAACTACATCTTCACATCGAGGGTTCGTTTCAACCTGAATTAATGTTTGCAATTGCTCAACGTAATAACATTAAAATCAAATATACTTCTATTGAAGAAGTAAAAGAGGCTTATAAATTTGATTGCCTCCAGGATTTTTTAGATATCTATTATGCAGGTGCTGGCGTGTTAATTACAGAAGCTGATTTTTACGACCTGACCTGGGCCTATTTAGAGAGTTGCGCAAAAGAAAATGTTCGTCACACAGAAATAATGTTTGATCCTCAAACTCATACTGATCGCGGCATTGCTTTTGAAACGGTTATTTCTGGAATATCAAAAGCATGTAAAGCCGCAGAAAAAAAATTCGGGATAACTAGCTTTCTTATAATGAGTTATTTACGTCATCTTTCAGAAGAAAAAGCGTTTAAAACACTCGAAGAATCCTTGCCTTTTAAGCATTTAATTAAAGCTGTGGGTCTAGACTCTTCAGAGAGGGGTAATCCTCCCTCTAAGTTTAAAAACGTTTTTGAAGCTTCAATAAAAGAAGGTTATGTCCCTGTCGCTCATGCAGGTGAAGAGGGTCCCGCTGCATACATTTGGGAAGCATTAAATATCTTACATGTAAGGCGTATTGACCACGGAAACAATTGTTTTGAAGATGATTTGATTGAAGAAATTGTTAAACGAGACATTGCTTTAACCATATGCCCATTGTCAAATAAAGCCTTAAAAGTGGTGGATGACTTAAAAAGCCACCCAGTTAAAAAAATGATAGAGAGAGGGCTGAAAGTAACAATCAATTCAGATGATCCAGCCTATTTTGGTGGGCAAATAAATCAAAACTATATTGAGCTTCAAGAAGCGCTTGATTTATCGAAAGAAGAACTGTTTGAGTTGGCTAAAAACTCCTTTCAATATTCCTTTTTAGATGAGCTTACTAAAGAAAAATATATCTCTGAGGTGGTTTCTTTTTATTCTAAAAATTAAGCAACTCCTTTATAAGTAGACAAGTAGTCAATTTATTCTCTATATTGTGAGAGGAAACGCACCTTATAATGGCTACAAGAGAATATCAAGGAAGGAAATACCGGGCTGATTCAGAAGAACCAATACTCGATTCTTTGACTATTGAAGAAGCTTTACAAATCAATATTAACGGAAAAGCTTTTACTGTTACCATGCGTACTCCTGGAGATGATAGGGCGCTTGTTCGTGGACTCCTTCACTCTGAAGGTATAATAAAACACAGCGCTTTTTCTCCTGAAATTCTGCTTACAAAGGCTAATCAGGAAGGGGTTGTTACAATCGTTGATGTTGTAATTCCTAAAAGTGAAATTGGAGAGGGCTATTCAAATAGTCGTTCCCTTCTCTCTGTATCTTCTTGCGGTATATGTGGAAGAACGGAATTAGGAGAGATGGGGTTCTCGGGTGTTGTTGAAAATAATGAACAAATTGACGCTTCAATTATTCCTTCTTTGTTTACCAAAATGAACGCTTTTCAAAAAGATTTTCACCAGTCAGGTGGCACACATGCTGCTGCTGCATTCGACATCAGCGGAAAACTATTGTGTTCCTTAGAAGATATCGGACGGCATAACGCAGTGGATAAGGTAATTGGCTCATTAATTAATTCTGAAAATTTAAAAAGGGCTTTCTGTATGACTGTTAGTGGTCGGATTTCATACGAAATAATAATTAAGAGTTTTAAGGCAAAAATACCTGTCCTTGCAGCTGTTTCCGCTCCCTCTTCTCTCGCAGTTGATTATGCTAAAGAGTTGGGCGTTACGCTTTTCGCATTCTGTAGAGAAAATCGTTCAACATGTTATTCTCATACACAAAGAGTAAAAAAGATGTTATTAAAAAAAGAAGCCTCATAGGTTGAATTATATATTATGTCAAAAAATTTAAGTGAATTATCGGGAAGAAAAGGATTAGAGGATAGTCTGTTTAACCGAATGGGGAAATTAGCTGAACGCGATGGTGCGCCAGACAATACTGAGCTAGATAAGCTGGCGAAAGAATTCCTTGTTGGGTCTGCAAATACATATGGAACTACAACTTTCTACGATTTCTTGAAGCCAGAAAACAAAGGAAAAAAGGCTTACGTTTGTAACGGTACAGCTTGTGTTTGTGCTGGAACTCAGGATAAAGTGAAAGAAGAGCTCTCAAATCACTTGAGTGAAGATGAAATTGGTCACATGACATGTTTGGGTCGTTGCCATGAGAATTCAGCATTCAATTATAGCGGACAAAATTATTCCGGCTCAGCTTTAAATGAACTTGATACAATCATTAAGAAGAAAGATGGCGTTCAAGACACCTACAACGTTGAGTCATTCGAGTATAAAATTTTAACGGAAGAATTTAGCTCAATCGATGAATATTACGCTTCATTCAAGGCAACTTTAAAACGTGATTCTGCTGAAGTTTTAGAAGAGATTAAACTTTCAAATGTTAGAGGACGCGGTGGAGCTGGTTTCCCAATGGGATTAAAACTTGGTTTCTGCAGAAGTGTTGAAAGCGAAACGAAATTTATTATTTGCAATGCGGATGAAGGTGATCCCGGTGCATACTCAGATCGCTACTTAATGGAACAAAGACCACACTCTGTTTTATATGGAATGTTAATCGCAGGATATGTAACGCATGCAAATTATGGGGTTGTTTATATCCGTGCAGAATATCCAGACTCGGCAACCATCATCGAAAGAGAGATTGAGCTTTTGAGAGCAGCTGGATTGATTGGGAAAGACATTGACGGCAGCGGATTCGACTTTGATTTCAAGGTGATTCGAGCCCAAGGCTCTTACATCTGCGGGGAAGAAACAGCTTTGATTAATTCCATTGAAGGTCAACGCCCTGAAGTTCGAGTTCGGCCACCATACCCAGCTGAACAAGGGTTGTTCAATAAGCCAACAATCGTAAACAACGTTGAAACTTTAGCAAGTTTACATTATATTATTGAACAAGGTGGTGCGGCATGGAAAGCCATTGGAACCGACAGGTCATCTGGGACTAAACTGGTTTGTTTGGACAGCTTCTTCAATAAGCCTGGGATTTATGAGGTAGAAATGGGAACTCCAATGTCAACGGTAATCAACGAAATGGGAGGCGGATTTAAATTGCCAGTAAAGGCTATGCAAATTGGCGGACCACTTGGGGGGTTAGTTCCAGTTTCCAAAATAAATGACCTTAATTTAGATTTCGAATCATTTGCAGAAAACGGATTCTTGATGGGTCACGCTTCTGTGATTTGTATTCCTGAATCAATGCCAATGATTGATTTCTTAGAGCATTTATTCGACTTTGCAGCTTACGAAAGCTGTGGAAAATGTTTCCCTTGTCGTTTAGGAACTAAGAGAGGGCATGAACTTTTAAGAAAAGCAAACACATCCGATTATAAGATCAGTAAAAAATTATTTAAAGACTTACTCAGCACGCTTGAAGAAGGTTCTCTATGCGCGCACGGAGGCGGAATCCCACTGCCAGTAAAAAACGCAATGGAGTACTTTGAAGAGGAGATGAAAGGATATTTTGAGTAAGACAAATTAGACATTGAATATGAGCAACACAGCATATATAAACAACATCGAGCACCAGTTTAAAAATGATGAAACAATTCTAGGTTTCGTCAGAAGAATTGTAGGCGAAAAATTGATACCAACACTTTGCGATTCACCAAATCTTGATCCTTTTGGCTCATGTAGAATTTGTAGTGTGGACGTCGCGTTAGAAAAAGACGGGAAGACCAAAGTTATGGCTTCATGTCACACTCCTATGACTGATGGAATGTATGTTTATCCGAGTTCTGACTCGATTAAAGAATTGCGTAAAAATATAATGGAATTGGTTCTAACGGACCACCCCTTGGATTGTTTGACGTGTGAGGTAAACGGAAATTGTGAGCTGCAAGACGTTGCTGCGCAAGTTGGAATTAGGGAAGTTCGGTATCCAGCAGGTGAAAATCATTTGGACAGAGCGAAAGATTTAAGCCATCCATATATGACATCGGATTTATCTAAATGCATCAATTGCTATAGATGTGTTAGGGCCTGTGATGAGGTTCAAGGAGAATTTGTTTTAAGCATGGCTGGTCGCGGGTTCGACACTAAAATAGTGAAAGGAACAGATCAATCATTTATGGATTCTGATTGCGTTAGCTGTGGTGCTTGTTCTCAAGCGTGTCCAACCTCTGCGATCTCAGATATCTTTCAATCGAAAGCCGTTCATGTTGAAGAAACAACAAGAACAGTTTGTACATATTGTGGTGTTGGATGTAATCTTGAAGTGTCAACAAGCAATGGTGAAATATTGAGTATTCAGGCGCCCTACGAAGCTAAAGCGAATGGAGGACACACGTGTTTGAAAGGTCGATATGCCTTTAAGTTCTACAACCACCCTGACCGGTTGGATAGTCCAATGATCAAGAGGAACGGTGAATTTGAAAGAGTGACGTGGGATGAGGCTTACGATCACATCGCAAGCGAATTAACCCGAATTAAAACTTCAAACGGTCCTGATGCGATCGCTGGGATTTCATCGGCTCGTACGCCAAATGAGGAAAATTTCTTAATGCAGAAGTTTATTCGTGCGGTTGTTGGAACTAATAATATTGACTGTTGTGCGCGTGTCTGTCACTCGCCAACCGCACTGGGAATGCAACGCGCATTTGGAACTGGAGCGGCAACAAATTCAATTGACGATTTGGACTTCGCACAATTCCTTTTAATAATTGGCGCGAACCCAACAGATGCCCATCCGGTAACTGGGGCAAAGATCAAACAAAGAATGATGAAAGGTGTTCCAAGCATCGTTATTGACCCTCGTAGAATTGAATTGGCAA
>CAJQQA010000147.1 GCA_905480355.1 uncultured Flavobacteriales bacterium
GCCATTGAAGGGACAGCATCTAGCTTAATTTTCAATTCTTCAATATTCAACGTTTCAGAAGATATAATTGCATTCATAGCTCCTTTACTTCTAATATGTCTCACCAAAGATCGAGTATCAATATCAGAAATTCCAACCTTCAAGTTGTCAACCATATACTCCTGCAAAGACTTCATGCCCGAATCTCTAGAATAGTCTTCTGAGAATTTTTTAATCACCATGCCGGCAATTTTCATTCCTTCCGATTCAATTTCAGTTTCATGTACTCCGTAATTCCCGATATGGGTTGTAGTCATGACTAAAATTTGACCATAATATGAAGGGTCTGTAAAGACTTCTTGGTATCCTGTCATACCAGTGTTAAATGCAATTTCTCCGGTTGTTGTACCAACTAACCAATTGAGTTTCCATGAAAAACCGTTCCATCTTCCAGAAGTAAAACAGCTTGATTTTTATCCTCCATATTGAAAATTTTCTACAAAGTTAGCAATTCCAAATTGATTTTCTTATCGAAAATTGGACATAAAAAAAGGGCAATGAAACATTGCCCTTTTTAAACGAAACTGAATTCGCTTATTTCTTATCAGAATCTTCTGGCTTATCTTCAGCTTTAGCTTCTGGCTTGGCTTTGGAAGCAGGCTTTTCAGCTTTTACTTCTGTTTTCTTCTCAGCTTTAGGCTTAACTTCTGCTTTCGCTTCAGTCTTAGTTTCTTCAACTTTTTCTACTTTCACTTCTTCAGTTGTCGCTGCATCAGTTGTTGCCTCTACAGTTTCTTCAGTTGTTGTTGCAGTTGAACCAGCACCTCTACGAGAACGACGAGTATTCTTCTTCGTTTTCTCGTTAGTGTAAAGTTCATTAAAGTCAACCAATTCGATCATACACATTTCTGCATTATCACCTAAACGGTATCCAGTACGAATAATACGTGTATATCCACCTGGTCTATCTGCAATTTTAGGAGCAACATCTCTGAATAATTCGGTTACTGTGTACTTATTTTGCAAATATCTAAAAACCAATCTACGAGAATGTGTAGAATCTGTTTTTGATCTAGTTAATATTGGTTCAACGTATTTTCTTAAAGCTTTCGCTTTTGCAAGAGTAGTATTTATAGTCTTATGCTCAATAAGAGAACAAGCCATATTCGACAACATTGCTTTTCTATGCGCTGTCTTTCTACTTAAATGATTAAATTTCTTTCCGTGTCTCATTTCAATTCTTTATTCGATTGTTAATCTTTGTCTAATTTGTACTTTGAAACATTCATTCCGAAAGAAAGACCTTTATTATCTACTAAATCTTCTAATTCCGTAAGAGATTTCTTACCAAAGTTTCTGAATTTTAATAAATCATTTTTATTGTAAGATACTAAGTCTCCTAATGTTTCAACATCTGCCGCTTTCAAGCAATTCAATGCACGAACAGATAAGTCCATGTCCACTAATTTTGTCTTCAATAGCTGACGCATGTGCAGTGAAGTTTCATCAAACTCTTCAGTTTCAGATTTCACTTCACTATCTAATGTGATTCTCTCATCAGAGAACAACATGAAATGGTGAATAAGTATTGTAGCTGCTTCTTTAAGTGCTTCTTTAGGGTGAATAGAACCATCAGTAACGATATCAAAAACTAATTTTTCGTAATCAGTTTTTTGTTCAACTCTAAAGTTTTCAACTGCATATTTTACATTTTTGATTGGTGTAAAAATAGAGTCAATTGCGATAGTTCCGAAAGCTGCATTGCTATCTTTATTTTCTTCAGCAGGATAATAACCACGACCTTTAATTATTGTAAGTTCCATTTCAAGCTTAACAGAAGGTTCCATGTTACAAATAACTAAATCTGAATTAAGAACTTGAAAAGCAGATGTGAATTTTCCAATATCACCAGCAGTCAATGTATCTTGACCACCAACAGAAATAATTACAGTTTCTGAGTCTGTATCTTCAATTTGTTGCTTAAAGCGAACCTGCTTAAGGTTCAAAATAATTTCAGTAACATCTTCTACAATACCTTTGATTGTAGAAAACTCATGATCTGCACCTTCAATACGAACTGAAGAAATAGCGTATCCTTCCAATGAAGAAAGTAAAATACGTCTCAATGCATTACCAACAGTTATACCATATCCTGGCTCTAACGGACGAAATTCGAATTGACCTTCGTTCTCGTCAGCGTTAATCATAATAACCTTGTCTGGTTTTTGGAAGTCTAATATTGCCATGTTAATTACTTTTATTAATTATTTAGAGTACAATTCAACGATTAATTGTTCCTTGATATTTTCAGGAATCATTTCTCTTGTAGGAACTCCTACAACTTTACCTTCTAAATTTGATGGATTCCAATCCATCCAATCAAAGCTAGTTGTTTTAGCTACCAAAGAATCAGAGATTGCTTCTAAAGATTTAGATTTTTCTCTTACTCCTACTACATCACCTACTTTCAATGCATATGATGGAATATTTACAACAGTACCATTTACTGTAATATGCTTATGAGAAACTAATTGACGTGCACCTCTCCTTGTTGGAGAAACACCCATACGATAAACCATGTTATCTAATCGAGCTTCACATAATTGCAACAAGTTTTCACCTGTAATTCCTTTCATACTTGATGCTTTCTTAAACATGTTCGAAAACTGGCGTTCAAGAATACCGTAAGTATACTTTGCTTTTTGCTTTTCAGCTAGCTGAATTGCGTATTCAGATTGTTTTCCTCTACGTCTGTTTGGACCGTGCTGTCCTGGACCGTATTGTCTTTTATCCAACGACTTGTCTGGTCCAAAGATAGGCTCTTTGAAACGACGTGCGATTTTTGAAGTTGGTCCTGTATATCTTGCCATCTTGTTTGTTATTTAAAGGGAGAATATGAATTAAGGCTTCCTCCTTCGATATTCGTTAATTCCCTTTTGTTATTAATTTAATTAAACTCTTCTTCTTTTCGGAGGACGACATCCGTTATGTGGCATTGGAGTAACATCAACAATTTCTGTTACTTCAACTCCTGCATTGTGTAAAGATCTGATAGCAGACTCACGTCCAGAACCAGGCCCTTTTACAAATACTTTAACTTTACGTAGTCCGAAGTCATGTGCTTCTTTTGCCGCATCTTCAGCTGCAACTTGCGCAGCATACGGTGTGTTCTTTTTAGAACCTCTGAAACCCATCTTTCCAGCAGATGACCAAGAAATTACTTGACCAGAGCTGTTAGTCAAAGAAATAATGACATTGTTGAAGGTAGCTTGAATGTGCGCTTCTCCCAATGCATCTACTTTGACGTTCTTCTTCTTCTTTTGATTCGATTTTGCCATTTTATTAGCTTTATTTTATTTACTATAAAAATCAATCTCTATTGTTTATAGATAATCAATTAAGATTAATCATCTAACTACAAAGTGATCAGATTATTTTTTCTTGTTTGCCACAGTTTTTCTTCTACCTTTTCTAGTACGAGCATTGTTTTTTGTTCTTTGCCCTCTTAATGGTAAACCATTTCTGTGTCTAATACCTCTTTGACATCCGATATCCATTAAACGCTTAATGTTTAATTGAGTTTCAGAACGTAACGATCCTTCAACTTTAATTTCAGTCAATTCGTTACGAATATCAGAAAGTTGTGCATCTGTCCAATCTTGAACTCTGATATTTACATCAATACCAGTTTTATCTAAGATTTGTTGTGCTCTACTTTTTCCTATTCCGTAGATGTATGTCAATCCAATTACACCTCTTTTATTTTTTGGTAAATCAATACCTGCGATCCGTGCCATATTATTCTCTTTTTACCCTTGTCT
>CAJQQA010000148.1 GCA_905480355.1 uncultured Flavobacteriales bacterium
AATTAGACAATGAATTTACATCTTTAATGTGTCGCTAAAATCATCCCCATTCTTAAGAAGATAAAGACCGTTTATAACTATTATAGAGGTGAATGTTTAATAAATTTAGGAGAATGGTTAAATGTATTTTCTATTTATCTACTCGCAATCAACTTGTAAACGGCAATCTTTTCTTAAATTTAAAGTATGAACAGAAGAACAATTAATGCCGTAATAATTCTTGGAATTTTATCCGTGTTAAGCATCCTAATAGTTCAAATATTTTGGATTCGAAACACTACGGCACTTCAACAAGTCTCAATTACAATTCAAGAAAGAGAAGATAGTCTGAATCATATACAGTTTGAAGAAAATGTTCATTTGGCCTTGCGAAACGTCTTAGATGATATTTCTTCCCAAAAAGCAGATAGTTCTGATTTATATGGAGCAGTAAAACAACTCGAAACCGACTATTTTACTGTTGACATCAATGAAGAGCTTCTTCCATTTTACCTAGAAAATCTCCTTAAACGAGAGTTTTACAATCAAAATGTAAATTATGATTTTCAATTTGGAATTTATGACTGCTTTACAGATTCTATTGTATTTGGAAAACTCATAAAATATACTCCAGAATCGAATGGTTTTACACAGTCTGAAACAATTAACACTAAGACCACCGATCAGTTGAAATGGAAAAGTGACGGTCATTATTTTACAGTGTTTTTCCCTGAAGTATTCAACTCACAGAAGAATGGTATCAGAACAACGTCGTTTTCTCCGTACCTCTATTTATTTACTATTGTGATAGTAGTAT
Source organism: uncultured Flavobacteriales bacterium (assembly GCA_905480355.1). Lineage (GTDB taxonomy): Bacteria > Bacteroidota > Bacteroidia > Flavobacteriales_D > Crocinitomicaceae > UBA4466. Next base: position 797 of record CAJQQA010000148.1, read on the forward strand.
TGCTTTTCTTTGGTTTCTCATTGACTGTAATATTCAAGCAAAAAAGGCTTTCCGAAGTAAAAACAGATTTCATTAATAATATGACGCATGAGCTAAAAACTCCCATTTCTTCCATTGGGCTTTCTTCAGAAATGATAATCAGATCGAATCAGGACATGAATATTGAAACAATAAAAAAATACGCTAGTTTAATTTTTAAAGAAAATAAGCGTTTAGAAAATCAGGTAGAACGAGTCCTTAATATTGCAAAATTAGATAAACATGAAATTTCGCTTAAAAAAGAAGCTTTTGATCTTCACGAACTTTTAAAAGAGGTAAAAGAAAACATAGAATTCAATAATTCTGATAAAAAAAGTACAATACAGCTTAATTTAACGTCTAAGAATTCAGTATTGAATTTAGATTCCGTTCATATTACGAATGTAATCTACAATTTAATTGATAACGCTGTAAAATATTGTAACGTTGAACCCATTATTTCGATATCAACAGAAAGAACGCCAAAACACTTTCTTATCAGCATTGAAGACAATGGAATTGGTATTAAAAAAGAAAATTTGAAGCATCTATTTGATAAGTTTTATCGCGTTCCAACTGGTAACCTACATAATGTCAAGGGGTTTGGACTCGGGCTTTATTATGTTAAAATGATATTGAATGAGCACAATGGAGCTATAACTGTCAAAAGCAACTTAGGAAAAAATACCGTTTTTGAAATTGCGCTACCATTAACATAACCTGGTCTCGAGCAAACCTTTATGCTCAGCATGGTCATGCTCCTCCTGCCACAAAAGATAAAATGGAAGAAGAAAAACATGTTTTCTTGCACGGAGACTTTAAGACGAATTTATTAGGACTGAATTAGTTTACTTAAACAGAAAAAACAATGATAAAAGCATCCTTTAAAAACCCATATTTAGTTCTTGTGATGGCCGTTTTAGTAATGGTGTTAGGTGGAGTTCTGATTCCTCGAATGGCTGTCGACATACTGCCTCAATTCAAAAAATCAGCAATGCAGATACTTACTCTATATCCTGGTATGCCTGCTGAAGTTGTTGAAAAAGATATTACGAGTAGAATGGAACGCTGGACAGGACAATCTCCGGGCATAGAAAAACAGCTTTCTAAAAGTTTAATGGGCGTGAGTATCGTTACCAATTATTATGGTGAAGATGTCGATCCAGCAGAAGCAATGGCAAATACTTCGGCATATGCTATGAGTGACATGTACTATCAACCGCCGGGCACATTGCCTCCCATGGTTCAACCTTTTGACCCAACGGCGAGTAAACCATTGATGCTGCTAACAGTGAGTAGCGATGTGAAAAGCGGAAAGGAATTGTATGACCTCGCATATTATAATTTGCGTCAAATGCTCAGCAGTGTTCCAGGAATTGTTGCTCCAGCAGCCTATGGAGGTTCAAAAAGAAGGATACATATCTATGTTGATCCTTCAAAGCTTGAAGCTCTGGGTATTTCGCAAACTCAAGTGAACGATGCAATTAAAAAGAATACGACAATGATTCCATCAGGTATTGCAGAAATAGGCAAGATTAATTATGCCATTGATGCCAAAGGAATGATCATTGATGTTGATGACTTTAATGATATTGTTGTTACATACAAGAATGATAAACCAATTTACATTAAAGATCTTGGTTATGCGTCGGATGCCAGTGTTATTCAAACAAACATCGCACGAGTTGATGGGAAAGAACAAGTCTATCTTCCTATTTTTAAACGGCCTGGAGCCAACACTATTGCATCTGTTGAGGGAGTGAAACAAGCCTTGCCTGAATTGAAAGAGCGGATGCCCGATGATGTTAATTTGAACGTGATATTTGATCAGAGCTCCTATGTTAGAAATGCAATTTCAGGATTGACCTATGCAGGTTTAGGTGGGCTCATACTTGTTATTATTGTATTAGTACTTTTCTTGGGGAGCTTTAGGTCTGCATTAATTGTAACAATAAGTTTACCCCTATCTGTTCTTTTTGCGTTCATTGTTCTATCATTGACAGGTCAAGCAATTAATAGTATAACACTCGGTGGTATAGCCTTAGTTCTGGGTTTGCTGGTCGATAACTCGATTGTTGTATTAGAAAACATTGACCGTCATTTAAAAATGGGCAAATCTGCTTGGCAAGGGTCAATGGATGCCGCGATAGAAGTTGCTACTCCTGTTTTGGCGTCTACTCTGGTTATTATGGTCGTGTTTTTTCCAGTAATCTTTCTAACTGGCATGGCTAAATTCTTGTTCTCCCCTTTGGCTATTACCGTTGCTGGGTCAATGGCTGGGTCGTACATCTTTTCATTAACATTGGTTCCACTTGCTGCGGCTCTTTTATTTCGCAATAAGCTGCCAAAGGCAAATAGGACAACTAAAAAATCATCGCTTGGTTTTTTTCAGCGTTTTATAGACAAATTAAAAAACCGATACAGGAAAAGTCTTCTCTCTGCTTTAAAATATAAATGGAGTGTAATGATTACAGTCGCTGTACTATTTGTTTTTTCTTTATTTGTCATGAAAAATCAGTTGGGCTATGAGTTATTCCCGCAATCTGATGTAGGACAAATGGAAATTCAGGTACGGATGGAATCTGGTACACCCTTGAAAACAACTGAAAAAGCCATTATTGCAATGGAGGAAATTGTTAGAGATGAATTAGGAAACGATTTAGAACAAATTATTTCAAATATTGGCGTTGTTTATGATTTACCCGCAGCATATACCTCTAATTCTGGAACTCAAGATGCCTTTATAGGAGTTCAACTGAAGGGAGATCATGCCAAAAGTACTTTTGAGTATGCGGCAAACTTAAGGGAGAAATTAACCGATGATTTTCCAGGTGTTGAGATTAGTTTTAATACCGGTGGATTAATTACAGCGGCTCTAAATGATGGTAAACCTGCACCAATTGACGTGCAAATTGTAGGTAATGATTTGAAAATGTTACGACAAATTTCTGAACGATTAAGGGATACGATTGCGGCAATTTCAACCACAAGAGATGTTAGAATATTACAGCGAATTGATCAGCCAACGAAAGATGTTGATATTGACCGAATAAAAGCAGCTGAATTAGGTGTAGAACCTGTTGATGCTATTAAAAATATCGTATCAGCACTGAACTCGTCGGCAACATTTGATAAGGCATTTTGGATAGACGAACACAATGGAAATCACTATTATGTTGGGGTTACTTACCCAGAACATTTGATTAATAACGAACATGTCCTTGAAAATGTAAATGTGAGTAGTAGTACTCATGACAAACCTGTTCCATTCAGAAATTTTTCTAAAGTTACTGAATCTTCGAATCCAGTTGAAATTAACCACTATAAGCTACAGCGTGCATTCAATATTTATAGTAGTGTAGAGGGCACAGACATCGGAGCTGTTTCTGATGAAATTCAAAAGAGAATTGACGCAATGGATTTTCCAAAAGGATATAAAGTCACCTTTCAAGGTGAAATAGCGACAATGAAAAGCTCTTTTGGAGATTTAGGCTTGGGTATGGGATTAGCAATTGTCCTTGCCTTCCTTATAATTATGCCCCTATTTCGCTCTTTCAGACAACCCCTTATTATTATCATGACATTTCCACTTGGAATTATTGGAGTCGCTTTGCTTATGTGGATGACAGGTACTAATTTAAATATCCAATCACTCATGGGTATTATTATGATGATCGGAATTGCTGTTTCATATGGTAATATTTTAATCGATAGAATTAATCTACTGATAAAAGAAGGTAAAGCGAAACGCGAAGCCATAATTAGTGGAGCAACTGATCGATTTCGTCCGATTCTAATGACTGCAAGTACTACTATTTTCGGATTATTACCAACAGCATTAACAACTAGTGCTGGAACAGAAGCAAACGTACCATTGGCTATAGCTGTAATTGGAGGAACATTTATGTCGACATTATTGACCCTTTATTTTATTCCTATTCTTTATTTACTCATTGCGAAATCAAAAATTAATTAAAAATGAAAACAATACAACAAAATTATTTAGTTCTTGGTTTGTTGGTAATTACCTTATTTCTGTCTTCTTGTGGAGCGGAAGAACAAGGCACGACCAATTCAAAAACTAACATTGCATCAGATAAAAAGAAGATGCAATCCGTTGAAGTGATAAAGCCAAAACAACGATCATTCATAGCAGAAGTGTTGATTAGTGGTACAGCAAAACCGAATCAAAAAATCATTGTTTATGCAATGGTAAGCGGATATATAAAGAAAATCAACAAAGATATTGGAGATCTTATTCGCAAGGGAGAAATAATTGCTGAACTTGAAAATCCTGAAATTATTGGACGCTATAATGAAAAGAAAGCTCAATTAGAAGCTAGAAAAACAAACTTTGAACGTTTAAAATCGATTCATGAAAAAACTCCTGCACTAACACCTTTACAACTGGTAGAAAATGCTGAGGCAGAATATCTCTCCGCGAAGGCCATTGTCAACGTCCTAAAGAATCGAATTAATTTTTTGCAAATCAGAGCGCCTTTTACCGGGAGAATAACAAAAAGAATGGTTGACCATGGAGCATTGGTGCAAAGTGGATTAACTGAAGATAATCCACAAGGTATAGTTGAAATACAAGAGTTTAATCCAATACGATTAACTATTCCACTTCCAGAATCGGATATCGCAGCTATAGATAAAGGTATGGCAGTAACTGTTACCTTTCCCGAATTGACTGGTGAATCATTTCAAGCCGTGGTAAGCAGAACAGCTGGTGCATTAGACCCGGCGTCCAAGACCATGCAAGTAGAAGTTGACATTAAAAATCCAAACGGATTTATAAAACCTGGTATGTATGCGAAGGCCAATATGCAGATCGGTAATCGCAAAGGTGTTCTATCTTTACCCGTCACTGCGCAATGGATTTATCAAAATCAACCCTTTGTTTTGATAGTTAATCAAGACAAGGTAGAGCGAGTACCATTGCGAAAAGGATTATCAAACAAAGATTACTTTGAAGTATTGAATCCAGAAATAACAGAAAATTCATTGGTTATAATACAAGGCAAAGGCTTGGTTCAACCTGGACAGATTGTTAAACCTGTCATTAAAAGCGAATAATTATGAAACAATCTATTAATATTTTGCTGTTGTTTATTCTGTTTTTAGGACTTTCTCACCTTTTAAAAGCTCAGGACAACACTCAACCAATAAACTTAGAAACAGTTCTGGAATTAGGAGGAGCTAATAACCTTACGATAAAAGAATATAAAGAACGGCAAACATTCGCAAGTGCTAACCTTTCTAAAGCCAAAGAATGGTGGTTACCGAATCTCTATGCAGGTATTAGTATGCACCAACTTTCGGGAACAGCCATGAATAGCGATGGAAAATTCTTCACTGATATTAATCGCCAAAATTTTTGGGGTGGCGTTGGACTAAATGCCACTTGGAATTTTGGTGATGGAGTTTTTAAAGCGAATGCGGCGGCATTAAAAGTAAAAGCGACTGCTTATAAAACACAAGAAGAAAAGAATACCGTTTTGTTAGAGATCATAAATACATATTATGATTTTTTAGCATCACAACTATACTATACCGCCTATGAACAATTAGCGGCTCAGGCGGATACAATAGCTGGCCAAATCGAAATTCAAGTTAAAGCAGGACTCCGTTTTGAATCTGAATTACTCTTAGCAAAGAGTAACTATTTACATCTAAAAGTCGAAATGCTAAATGCTCGAGTTGAATTTAATAACTACTGTGCAGCTTTGGTAAATCTATTACACATTAAACCGGACACAAAATTAATCGGGACGGAAACCGTAATGGCTCCAATCGATTTAGTAGGATTGGTTGAGAATAATTTTGATTTGACTTACAATCTTCACCCAGAATTAAAAGGGATGGAGCTTAATTTACAATCATTGAATGTAGAGAAAAAAACGACAACAACTGGATTGTTATTGCCTGCACTAAGTGTTGGTGCATACAGTTCTTATTTTGGCGGTATTTTTTCACCTCTAGACCCTACAAGTGCTGTAAACGGAGCTTTGACATGGAAAATACCACTTGGACGGCTCGTCTTCAAAGGAAGCTTAAAACAATATAATTCTAAGATTGCGTTGCAAGGAATTCAATTGGAGCAAGTAAAATCTAGGATCAACGAAGAAATTATTCGAACAAGAGTGCAGATTAGAATGGCAAGAGAACAAACCGAAATTGCAATGGAAGGAAGTCAATTGGCGGGAGAAGCACTAAAACAAAGCATCCAAAGACAACAATTGGGCACAGTTCGTCCGTTTGAAATATTGCAGGCACAAGAACTTTATATTAAATCAAGATTAGATTATTTAAAAGCTGTTGCGAGCTATAACAAGTCCCAATACGCATACCATGTTGCAACTGGAAATAATTTATAATCTCTGCGGAAAAACCATTAAAATAAATGGAGAATAATCGGTTCTAAACCTCTCTTAGCATCAAATATGCGGCCAGTTGAATCAAATTCTCTTTTTGATCTTCATTTACATTAATTGCATCAAGGCTGGTCATAGCTTTTTTAGAATAAGCATCCATTTTATCTTTGCATGTCTTTTTTACATCTAACTGATCGAACAATTCACGTGTACGCTTTATTTTGAACTCAATATTTGTCTCTTTTTGCAATTGCTTCAATACTTCATTCTGCTCAATGGTAGCATTTGCTTCGGCTGTGAGATGTAAGATAGTTTTCTTGTTTGAGATCACGTCTCCGCCAACTTGCTTTCCAAATTTTTCTGGATCTGCGTATAAATCTAAGATATCGTCTTGTATTTGAAAAGCAATTCCGATATTCTGTCCGAAAGCGAAGAGGTTTTCTTGATCAACTTTATCTGCTTGAGCTACGATAGAACCTAATTGTAATGCACTTCCTAAAAGAACAGACGTTTTTAGTCGAATCATCTCAATATATTCGTCTATTGTGACATTGTCTCTAGTTTCGAAGTCCATATCTAACTGTTGACCTTCGCACACCTCTATAGCTGTATTGTTGAACAATAAGAGTGCTTCTGAAAGCCTTTCTGGTTCTATCCTACATAGTTGTTGGTAAGCTTTAATCAGCATCACATCGCCAGATAATATTGCAACGTTTTGATTCCATTTCTCGTGCACAGTTTTACTGTTTCTCCGCAAAGGAGCCTCATCCATAATGTCATCGTGTACCAATGTGAAATTATGAAATATTTCAACAGATAGAGCTTGTCCAATTACTTTTTCCTTTTCTAAACCAAAAAGCTCAGCACCAAGTAAGGTCAATATTGGGCGTATTCTCTTACCTCCAATGTTCAATAAATAACGAAATGGGTCGTATAGATTCGCCGGTTTTTTTGGCGTTTGAATATCTTTGATCTGCGCTTCAATAAAAGAAGTGTACTTATCTAAGTCGAACATTAGTAGGTGGTAATATTTAATAAATACTCGCCATAATGACTCTTTGTCAAATACTCTGCGTTGACATTTTCAATCTCATATTCTTCAAGTGATAAAGGTGCTAAGGTCAATGAATGCAGTCTTTTACCCGATCTTCCAGCTAGAATAATTCCTTTCATAATTCTATATTAAAGTTGTTTTACATCGTCTTCAGTAAAATCTTTCTCTGGCAAGGATTTAATTTCCAAATTACCCCAATCTAAATCAGATTCTTCAGCGTACGTGTCAAAATAAGGTTCTTCAAAAGATTTCGTTGTTAACCTTCTCTCTAGTGACAATAACAATGACGGCAAGATAACAAGGTTTGTAATCATCGCAACCAGTAAAGTCAGTGAAACTAACATTCCAAGTGCTTTTGTCCCTCCAAATTCAGAAAACGCAAACATTGAAAAACCACAGAATAAAACGATTGACGTATAGAACATTCCCAAGCCAGCTTCACGAATTGCCATGACAACACATTCTTTCAAATCCCATTGCTGAGATTTTAATTCCTGTCTGTATTTAGCTAAATAATGAATCGTATCATCAACAGAGATTCCAAAAGCGATACTAAAGACTAATAATGTAGATGGTTTTAATGGTATTCCGAACCAACCCATAATTCCACCGGTAAACAATAATGGAATAAAATTAGGAATAAGTGATACTAAAACCATTCTCATCGAACGAAATAGAATCGCCATTAGGATAGCTATAGCAATAATTGCAAACAACAGACTCGTAAACAAATTGATAACCATGTACTGCGTTCCGTTTGATGCAACAATCGATGTTCCTGTTATGGTTAATCCAAAATATTCATTGTCTATAGCTGTTCTTAAATTCTCTTTAAAATCTGCCTTTTTATAATACGTTTTTATCAACGCTGGATCTGAATCAAAAGCAAATTGTAGATCTTCATCGTCCTTTGCTATAGTGCTTGTTAATGCATTATAGATTGCGGTGCTATTTGCTAGAATAGAATCAATGTATTGTATATCACCCTCATTCGAGTATTGAAAGAAATAGCCTTCAATTTCTGTTCTATTTGGATTTAAAATTGAGTCAATCTGAACTCGCATAATAGTTGCTTTATCATCCACTTCATAGGAACCGATATCTTTCATTTGAGAACGGATTCTCATCACCATATTATTCGTGTCGACAAGTTCATTTAACGCAATTCCTGAGTTGCCTGAATTCAGCTCTATGGAGTTGTCAACGTATTTTTTAATTGCAGCAAGCTTTCTTTTATTCGTCACGAGAATAAATTGAGAAGAATCATTGTCATTGTAGGCCATATTTGCAGCCTTAAGAAAATCAATGTATGAGATGAATCGCGCGAATAAGGTGTCCTCCTTATATAAACTTTGAATTGCTTCAATTTTCCGTAAAGTTGAAGCTTTAGACAGACGACTTTTTTCTTTGTATTCTACTAATATTTCAAAGGGAACAGATCCTCCGAAATTATCTTGAATGAAATTAAAGTCTTTAGAAATCTGATGATCTTTAGGTAAGTCGCCAGTCAAATTTCCTGTGGCATTTATCTGTAACATCCCAACAATACTCAGCACAATTACCGAGATTGTAACAACATAAACTGCTGGCCGATAATTTTTTGTAATGTTGATTAAATTATTCAATAATCCAACCGATAATTTTCTTTCCAGATGTTTTAAATGTTTGCGCTTTGGAGAGCTTGAATACGACAAGAAAATTGGTAATATTGAAATTGAGATTACGAAAACCAAGATAATGTTGAGCGCTGCGCAAATTCCAAACTCCATTAATTTTGGTGAATTCGTAGAAATAAAAGTTAAAAAACCGAGTGCTGTTGTAAGGTTGGTTAAAAACGTTGCTGTTCCTATTTTCTTAATCACCCTCGTAAGAGCTTTCACTTTATTTCCATGCAGTAATATTTCTTGATGAAATTTCGTTATTAAAAAGATACAATTTGGAATCCCAATTACGATCATTAGCGGAGGAATCAAAGCCATTACAATTGTAATATTGAAATTCAAAACAGCAATAGAACCCATTGACCATATAACAGATATTCCAACAACCAAAACAGAAATAAATACAACTCTAAATGAACGGAAGAATAGAAAAATTAATAGGGAAGTAATCAGCACCAGTAGTCCAATAAACAAATACATTTCTTTTAATATTTGTTTTCCTATAACAATACGAAGATGCGGTAAACCTGCATACTTTGGTGCGCCAAAATAACTAGTATAGGATTCTGCAACGGCTTCAATTTCCAAAATAACTCCTGACTTCTTTTGATCAGTGATAAAGCTTTCATCTACGTTAATCATCATCAAAGAAACATTCTGCCCAGAATTGAACAAGAGTCCCTCGTAAATAGGATTATTTTTTATTTCTCGCTTAATCGAGTCAATGGTTTTATCATTATAACGCGTATCTGAAAAAACCCGATGTGCTTCAAATTTTTGCTCCTCACTATTCTTTGCAATCCCGAACAATGTTGCTTCGGAAAGAACAGAGGTAACACCATCGTATTGCAGTATTGAGTCTCCAAGTTCTTTCCATTTCAAGAATCTTTCTTCAGTATACAATGAATCGGTTTGAATCGCAATGACCAAAGTCCCACCATCTTCTCCAAACATTAATTTAAAGCGATCATAGTCGATCTTGGCCTTTGCGTTTTTCGGGAGAAGAATACCGTACTTATTGTCTAATTTTAACCCAGTGACTGCATTGTAACCAAAAAACACTGTCATTAAGGTCATTAGACCAATAATTAACAGTCGGTTACGTAAAATGATATTTGCAATTGATTGCCACATTGACTTTATACTTCTTTTATTGAAGAGTAAAAGTAAACTTATTTGATGAATATTGAAATTCTAAGGAGCAAGAAGGCTAAAAAATAATATTTACTCATCAAAATCCCTTTTGCTTTAAAATATCAGCCATTTTTAGCTGTAATTCTTCAGCTGCTTCTCTCGCTTTCTCTGCAAAATTTAGTTCCTTAGACGCATATATTATTCCTCGCGATGAATTGATTAAAAGTCCGCAATCATCGTTCCACCCAAAGTTTGCAACATCTTCAAGAGAACCTCCTTGTGCTCCAACACCAGGCACCAGAAAGAAATGATTAGGAACGATCTTTCTGACTTCTCCTATTCCTTCTGCGCGTGTTGCGCCAACTACATACATCATATTTTCATCCGTTCCCCAGTCTTGTGATTTTCGAAGGACTTTTTTATAGAGTTCCTCATTTTTCGAATCGGTCATGAATTGGAAATCTAATGCTCCCTTATTAGATGTTAATGCTAATAAAATGACCCATTTATTTTCATGTTCAAAAAACGGACTCACACTATCTTCTCCCATATAGGGCGCAATTGTTACAGAATCTGCATTTAAATAATCAAAAAAAGTGTTAGCATAATACCGCGATGTATTTCCTATATCTCCACGTTTAGCATCTGCAATTGTAAAAATATTATCTGGAATATAATCAAGTGTTTTCTTCAGTGATTCCCATCCTTTTGGCCCATGGCATTCATAAAATGCTACATTTGGCTTGTAGGCAACTGCAAAGTCTTTTGTCGCATCAATAATAGCTTTATTGAATTCAAAAATTGGGTCTTCTGAATCTAACAAGTGCTTTGGAATTTTTGCCAAATCCGTATCTAAACCAACACATAGAAATGATTTCTTTAATCTGATTTGCACTATTAACTCTTTTCTTGTCATTGATTTACCTATTTATCAATAAGATTAAACGTTTTCGTCAGAATTCTTAAGCTTTTCAGCATTCTCCGCCATTTTCAAGGAATCAATCATTTCTTGAATATCACCATTCATGAAGTGCGATAAATTATACAATGTTTTTCCGATTCTATGATCTGTAATTCTTCCTTGCGGATAATTGTACGTTCTAATTTTGGCCGACCTATCTCCAGTAGAAACAAGTGATTTTCTATGCTCTGCTCTTTCATTTTGAAGTTTATCCAATTCAATTTGATATAATCTCGACCTTAGGATAGAAATTGCTTTATCAAAATTTTTGTGCTGAGAACGTCCATCTTGACATTCTGATACAACTCCAGTTGGAATATGTGTTAAACGAATGGCAGATTCTGTTTTATTAACGTGCTGACCACCTGCACCAGAGGCACGATAAGTATCACGGCGAACGTCAGACATTTTTAATTCAAAATCAACTTCTTCTGCTTCCGGTAATACAGCGACTGTAATTGCCGATGTATGAACTCGTCCTTGTGACTCTGTCTCTGGAACGCGTTGTACCCGGTGAACCCCTGATTCAAATTTCAAAACTCCATAAGCTGCAGGTGCATCAATATTCATTGAAATCTCTCTATATCCTTTAACTGTGCCTTCGTTAGAGTTGATTACTTCATATTTCCAACCTCTTTCTTTGAAAAACATCGTATACATTCTAAAAATATCTTCCACGAAAATACAAGCTTCATCACCACCAGTTCCAGCACGAAGCTCCATAATTGCGTTCTTCTCATCTTCTGGATCTTTTGGTATCAACATCATTTTGATATCTTCCTCCA
>CAJQQA010000149.1 GCA_905480355.1 uncultured Flavobacteriales bacterium
ATTTTCATTTTGATTTAAAATCTCTTTTTGCTCGTTGAGGAATTGGACCATTTCCGCCTTTTTCCCATCGTGTGCGATTATCGCTATTACCATAATTTAATTATTTTGCCAATTCAGATTTTAAATAATCAATCACATCAACCTCTACGACATCAATATTTTTTTTATCAGCCTTAAATACTGATAACCAATCAAATATATGGATTAAATAAAGTGATTGTTCAATTATATTTTCGCCCAAAGCATGAACATTTATAGAATCACTTTTCTTCGAAATGATGTCATTCGTAATGTTCAGGCGAAGATGATTTCTCTTGTTTTCAAGGTTACTGCGAATCATCACCACAAAAAGATCATTTTGATCATTGGCCCACCCTACAATTTCATTGTGATTCATTTCAGGAATTACATTGTAAAAAGCAAGCTCTTTACTATTTTCATTTATTTGTTGGCAAGTACGCAAAAGAACTGGACTAAATTTATCTTCGCTATATAGTATTAATTTCTTCCCCTCTGATTTTTCCAATAATTCTTTAGCGAGAGATATTATTGATTGCTGTTCTTTCTCTAGAAGATCAATGCTAGTTGATAAATATTTTTTTATCGAATCGTTAAGTACTCCACTTTGCTCAAAAATCTCTATTAATTGAACTAATGGATACGCAAGTGCAGAACGAGGTGGAAGTCCACCAGGCACAAGGATGTATTGATCGTTTGTTTCGTCAAGAATTTCTTTCATTTTTCCACCACTCGTAATTCCAATAATCAAAGCATCTAATTCAAGAGCGCTTTCTAAACAACTTAAAGTTTCTTCCGTATTCCCAGAATAGGAACAAGCAATAACGAGACTGGAACTAGAAATATAACTTGGAAGTTCATAACTATGGCAAACCTCGATTGGAAGTTCAGAATAACCTTTTAGCCATTGTTTAACCAATTCACCACCAATTCCTGATCCACCAAGTCCACAAATCAATACGTTTGTAATAGTTCTATCGAATTTAAGGTCAACTCCTTTAGCGATGTTTATTCCCTCGTTTAATTGATTAGGAAAATTTGTAACAAGCTCTTTCATAAAATTTATTTTAAAGACTCTAGATTAATTCCAGAATAATGCATACAACACAAATCATTACGGCAAAAGCTCCTACCGTGAATCCTGTTGATGTTTTAAATGTTTCTGTTGATATTTCAATTCCTTTTTCGTCATCTGCTCCTTTTAATTGAATAAGACTAAATACAGTAATAACGAGCATTGTCAGGAGCGTTGTAATTCCCATTTGATGTAAAAAAGGTATGTCTACGAATAATAAATTATCAATCCAACCTTTAGACCCGACCTTAAAGTACATTGCAATTGGAATGGAACTAAGAACACCAACAATAGCAGCCTTGTTTGTTGATTTCTTAAAGAATAGGCCTAAAAGAAAAACTGCTAGAATTCCAGGACTCACAACACCTGTATATTCTTGAATAAATTGAAAAGCTTGATCAATCCCTCCTAAAAGTGGAGCCATAATCGCCCCGATCACTAATGCTAAAGCTGCTGATATTCGACCAAACTTTACCATAGATTTATCATCAGCGTTCTTATTGATATAAGGTTTGTAGATGTCCATTGTGAAAATTGTTGAAGTAGAATTTAACATTGAAGCCAACGATGAAACGATTGCTGCGCACAATGCTGCAAAGGCTAATCCTTTTAAACCTGTTGGCAAAAACTGTAGCAACCAAGGGTATGCTTTATCAGCTGATTCCATAGTTGGAACATTTTGATGTCCAAGCTCACCAAGTCCATTCATCATGTCAACATCAGTTGTCATGACATATGCTGCAATTCCAGGAACAACAACAATTATTGGAATAATTAATTTCAATACCGCAGCCATTATAATTCCCTTTTGAGATTCTCTCAATGACTTTGCAGCTAAAGTACGCTGAATTATATACTGATTGAACCCCCAATAATAAAGGTTAGCCACCCAGAGACCTCCTACTAACACTGCTATACCAGGGAGATTACTGTATTCAGCATGATCAGATTCAAGAATCATAACAAATCGGTCTGGAACTTCTGTATAAAGCTTTTCCATACCTGCCCAGACTCCCTCCCCACCAGAAACTATATCAAGGGCCAAATATGTCGTTACCAGGCCACCAAAAATTAAAAACACTACTTGTACTACATCCGTCCAAGCGACTGCGCTCAGTCCTCCATAAAGTGAATAAGCGGCGGTAAAGAGAGATAATCCAATAATACTATATAACATAGGAATACCAAGAATAGTCTCTAAAGCAAGTGCTCCTAAGTACATTACGGAAGCTATATTAACGAAGACGTAAAGGGAGATCCAAAATACTGCGAGAATAGTCTTTAGCTGAGTAGAATAACGCTTTTCAACGAAACCAGGAATCGTATAAATTCCCTTTTCAATAAATATTGGTAGAAAAAACTTACCAACGATAAGTAACGTAATGGCAGCCATCCATTCATAGGATGCTATTGCTAAACCCACTTTATATCCTGAACCTGACATGCCAATAAACTGCTCTGCCGAGATGTTGGCAGCAATTAATGATGCTCCTATAGCCCACCATGGTAAAGATTTGCTGGCCAAGAAATAGTCTTCTGCGCTTTTTTGTTTTCCGGTCTTATTTCTTGACACCCATAATCCTATAGATAATATAAGCAAGGCGTATGAAGCAAAAACTATATAATCAAGCGTTTCAAAAGATGAATTCATAATTTTATTATTTAGAAATCGAAATTACGCAAAACAAATTACTTATTGTATACAATACAATAACAAAGTAAATTTTTTAGCTGGAATATCAAATTGATTATATTATTGTAATTTGGTTTGAGTAAAAAAATAATATACTATTATCGTAATTATCACCATAATGATGTACCATCAAATTCTGCTGACCAAATCTCTTGCCAATTTTGACTACTATTAAATAAAGGGAAAAACAGAATTACAATTAAATATCTCATAATTTTAATGTAAAAAAAAGAGGGGAGTAAAACCTCCCCTCTTCCTTTGTATGAATTTTATCTAATTATTTCTTTATAAAACGCTTAACTGATACTCCTTGCTCTGTAGCAATATGAATAACATATGAACCCGTTTCAAGCACTGAAATGTCAGCTTTACTCATTTCACCTTCCAATACAGTTTGACCGGCAAGGTTTACAATAGTGAAATTCACAACCTCGAATTCACTTGAAATAAACAATTCATTAGAAGCTGGGTTTGGATATACATTAGTTTGTACACTGTTTAAATCGTTAAGACCAACATCGCTAACTCCAATGACTATACTTCCAAGGGCTGCCTCATTTAAAGGGTTCGCGTTTATACCTACTACGGTAAAACCATATTGAACAATAAGTCCTGCAGCTAATTCAGCACCAGTAGCACTAACTGTAAAAGGACCACTTGCTGGAATTGGAAATA
>CAJQQA010000150.1 GCA_905480355.1 uncultured Flavobacteriales bacterium
CCCTATCAAAACCTTCCCGATTCATCGTATCGTGCAAATTTTCATGCGCATTCTATCGCATGGAAAGCTGTAACTAATGGCCACAATACTGAACAAGATTTATTTGATGGCTATACAAAAAGAGGTTATGACATTGCTGGAATCTCCAATTATCATAAAATTAGTACTTATGCCAAATCCCGAACAGAGCTATACGTGCCTGTATACGAACACGGTTACAATATATTCAAGTCACATTATCTAAGCATCAATTCACCGGAGGTGTCTTACTTTGATTACCCCTTATATCAATCAACTTCCCATAAACAGAAAATAATCGAAAATCTGAAAGAAAACGAAGCGTTAATCGCAATGGCTCACCCGAAGTTCGCGGGTGGAAGATCTTTTTCGGATATGCAACATCTTGTTGGATATCATTTTACTGAAGTTCTTAATCATTATAGAATATCTGAACAATATTGGGACAAAGCCCTCTCTGCAGGAAGACTAACTTGGATCATGGGAAATGATGATACCCATGATATTGTCAATGAAGCCACATTTAGAATTTGGAACATCATTCATTCCGAAAAGCGTGGGCCGAATGAAATAATGAATTCGATGAAGAATGGATTAAATTATGCCATTTCAAGTAAGAATGAAAAGTGCGATAACACTTTGGTGAGCTGCTTATTAGAGAATGAAGTAATCACTATTCAATTGACAAATAAGGCCGATTCAATTGTTTTTATTGGACAGAACGGGAAAATTGTACACAAAAGCATCAAGTCTGATTCTGCTAGCTATAAATTCAAATTAAGTGATACATATATACGCGCAGTTGCTTACAATAGTAATAGCCATATGTATTTGAATCCTGCTCTAAGAATAAAAGGAGATATTCCACCACTGAATTGCAATGTGGATATTGAGACTAATTTTATTAAAACTTGGCTGTTTAGAATTCTCGCATTGATATTCTCCATCAGTTTAGTATTATTCATCCGAAAGATTATTCGCCTTTGATCAATCAATTGTTTGAAAATATTGCTACCAATAAATGGAAAAGCATTTCCCTATTAGGCATTTTATCATTATTTTTTATCGTTGGGCTAGGTAACACTCATCTCTTTGATTGGGATGAAATCAATTTTGCGGAATCGGCGCGAGAAATGATTAGAAGTGGTGATTATCTTCGTGTTCAAATCAATTACAGTCCATTTTGGGAGAAACCGCCATTTTTCTTTTGGCTACAAGTCGGTGCCATGAAGATTTTTGGAGTGAATGAGTTTGCTGCTCGTTTTCCAAATGCATTATTTGGCTTTTTCTACCTTTTGAGCTTTTACTTAATTGGTCGTAAACACTTTACTGCTAAGCTCGGCTTAATCTGGAGCTTGGTCTTTTTCGGAACACTACTGCCCCATATCTATTTTAAGTCAGGAATCATTGATCCTGTTTTTAACTATTTCATCTTTATTTCCATTTATTTCATGGCTCGCGTTCTACAAAAAAATGATGAAAAACTTAGCAGGCTCGCCTTGTATTCAGGTATTTTTAGTGGCCTTAGTGTTATAACAAAAGGACCTGTAGGTTTTCTGCTACTAGGGTTGACATTACTTGTTTATTTAATCATAAAAAAGTTTAAGCCCTTTCCAAGATTGAAATTAATAATGACCTTCTTCCTTGGTTTTACGATTATTTTAGGCGCCTGGATCACTTTAGAAGTAAGTCAAAATGGTTTCGGTATAATTAGTCAATTTATCACTTATCAAGCAGAGCTATTTAATCAACCAGTCGCAGGACATGCACAGCCATTTTATTATCACTTTATTGTAGTTTTTATTGGGTGTTTTCCAATGTCTATTATTGCATTACCAATGTTTCGACGTAAGCACGATCAATTACCAATTGACTTTCGTGTTTGGATGCTTTCTTTATTTTGGGTTGTGCTAATTCTCTTTAGTATTTCAACTACTAAAATTATTCATTACTCTTCAATGACATATATACCCTTGTCATTTCTAGCTGCATACTACTTTTATCAATTATATAACAATAAAGAAATCTGGAAAAAGTATCAATCCATTTTATTCTTAACCTTTGGTATTATTTGGGCCGTCATTTTTATTGCACTACCATTAATCTTGAAATACAAAGAATTACTTTTTCCATACGTGAATGATGATTTCGCTATCGACTCTATGAGAACACCTATTTATTGGAGTGGATTTGAATTTTTAATCGGTGTTTTCTTTCTTACTGGTGTCATATTTTCGTTTCTCTCATTTAGGAATACTCATTTTATCCGTGGTCTTATTATCTCCTCAAGTACACTTGCATTAACGTTACTTCTTGTATTGTTTATTATTCTTCCGAAGATCGAAGGATTTACTCAAGGTCCAGCAATTACTTTCTATCAAGAAATTCAACAAGAAGATTGTTATGCTGAATCCTACGGATACAAAAGTTATGCTCAATACTATTACTTTGATCTATCTCATGGACTTCGCGAAGAAAGAAAAGCACAAGAGTGGCTTTTGACAGGAGATATAGACAAACCCGTTTATCTGGTTTCTAAATCGACCAATATAGAACTGGACAACCATCCTAATTTTAGACTCATAAAAGCAGTTGGTGGATTTCGTTTTTACAAGAGAGATTTTCAATAATTACAGAAAGTTTAGCACAAAAAAATAGGGTAACATTAAGCTACCCCATTCAATTATTCTATGTGCTAATTATTCAGCACTCTTCTTTGTCGATTTTTTTGCTTTTATAATATCTATCCCGAGCCCATCACCTGCTGAGTTAATATCCATGTTGATCACGTCTCCCTCTTTTAAATTTGAATTCACGATTTCCTCTGCCAATGGATCTTCGATTAGCTTCTGAATAGCTCTTTTCAATGGACGCGCACCAAACTTATCATCGTATCCTTTTTCAACAATAAAGTCTTTCGCCTTCTCAGTCAATACAATAGTATAACCTAACTCATTGATACGACCGTACAACTTCTCCAATTCTAAATCAATAATCAAGTGAATGTTCTCACGAGATAGTGAATTAAACATAATCATATCATCAACACGATTCAAGAATTCTGGAGAGAACGCTCTTCTCAACGCTGCTTGGACAACTGATTTTGAATTTTCCTCTTTCTGGTCAGATTGAGATTTTGTACCAAAACCAACACCAGTTCCAAAGTCTGCCAATTGGCGTGCACCAATATTTGATGTCATAATAATTATTGTATTCTTAAAGTCAATTTTGCGACCTAAACCATCCGTCATATGTCCATCATCCAATGCTTGTAATAATAAATTAAATACATCAGGGTGTGCTTTCTCGATTTCATCTAACAATATGATTGAATAAGGTTTTCTTCTTACCTTTTCTGTAAGTTGACCGCCTTCTTCATACCCTACATACCCTGGAGGTGCTCCGACTAATCGCGATATTGAGAATTTCTCCATATAATCAGACATATCGACACGAATCAAAGAATCTTGAGAATCGAACAAGTACTGTGCTAAAACTTTTGCTAATTGTGTTTTTCCGACTCCAGTTGGCCCTAAAAAGAAAAATGAACCAATTGGCTTATTTGGATCTTTTAATCCAGCTCTGTTACGCTGAATTGCCTTTACAACTTTACCAACGGCTTCATCTTGACCTATCACGAGTGATTTAATCTCTTCAGCCATACTAGCAAGTCTCCCCGTTTCTGACTCAGAAATACGTGTTACAGGCACTCCACACATCATTGAAACAACTTCGGCAACATGGTCTTCCGTCACTGTAACCCGATTGCTCTTAGACTCCTCTTCCCATTTCTTTTTCTCAGCATCAAGTGCATCAATTAACTTACGCTCATCATCACGAAGTTCAGCAGCTTTTTCATATTGCTGAGACTTAATTACTTCATTCTTCTTTTCTTTAAGTTCTTCAATTTTTTCCTCGACATCTATAATCTCCTGAGGAACATTAATATTTTTTAAGTGTACTCTTGATCCAACCTCATCTAAAGCATCTATAGCCTTATCTGGCAAGTGACGATCAGTAATATAACGCTCTGTTAAAGTAACACAGGCTTTTATTGCATCTGGTGAATAACGTACAGAATGATGATCTTCATATCTTTCCTTAATATTATCTAGAATCTGAACCGTTTCTTCGTTTGATGTAGGTTCGATGATCACTTTCTGGAAGCGACGCTCCAACGCACCATCTTTCTCTATGTTTTGTCTGTATTCATCAAGTGTAGTTGCTCCTATTGCTTGTAGCTCGCCTCTTGCTAATGCAGGCTTCAACATATTCGAAGCATCCAAAGAACCAGAAGCACCACCAGCACCTATAATTGTATGAATTTCATCAATAAAAAGAATTACATCAGGATTCTTTTCAATTTCTTGCATTACTGCTTTCATTCTCTCTTCGAATTGCCCCCTGTACTTTGTCCCAGCAACTAAAGACGCAAGATCAAGAGATACGATACGCTTTCCAAAGAGAATTCTAGAAACTTTACGTTGTACAATCCTTAGTGCTAAACCTTCTGCGATGGCACTTTTACCAACACCCGGCTCACCTATGAGAATTGGGTTGTTTTTCTTTCTCCTTGACAAAATCTGACTTACACGTTCAATTTCCTTCTCTCTACCCACAATAGGATCAAGTTTTCCATTTTCTGCCAAGACAGTCAAATCCCTACCAAAATTATCCAATACAGGTGTTTTTGATTTCGTTTCTCCACTTTTCTTAGGAGCTGAATACGATTCCCCTGAACCTTCAGCTTCATCTCCACCCGGAAATTCAGCTTTTGGGTTAATCTCTTCTTCTTTCATAATATCTAATTCGTCTTTTACATTATCATAAATCACCCCATATTTATTAAGTATACTACAAGCAACGCTATCTTCATTTTTCAAAATTGACAGCAATAAATGTTCGGTTCCAATCATCTTACTCTTGTGAAGCTTTGCTTCTAAGTAAGTTAATTTCAGTACTCGTTCTGCCTGCTTTATCAATGGAATATTTGCTAAATTCTGAGTGCCAGGAACACCTGAACTCTTCTTTAAATTACTTTCTATCTCCTTTCGAATCATTTTAAGATTCAATTGAAACTCATTTAGCAAAATTATCGCCTTCCCATCACCTTCTCTTATTAGCCCTAATAGTAAATGCTCAACACCAATAAAGTCACTGCCCAATCGAAGCGCTTCTTCTCTACTAAAGCTTATAACATCTTTAACTCTTTGCGAAAATTTTGCTTCCATAATTATTTATCCTTATTTTTTTTTGAAGTATCGTATTAAGAATACTTACATAAAAATGGTCATTTTATACCACATACAAATATACAACGAATAAAATTGTTAATAAGTCTATTCAAACGTCAATTTTCCACACTTTTTTGTTAGTAAATAGCTTTTCGTTTTATGTAAATTCAATCCTTTTATTCACTAATTTCGAAGCTTGCATAATCACACCGATATGGTGTACAAAAATAAAAGATTAATTAGGATGGAAAACGGAGAAAGAATAATCCAAATCAACATCGAAGATGAAATGAAATCAGCTTACATTGATTATTCAATGTCTGTTATTGTTTCGAGAGCATTACCTGATGTCCGTGATGGTTTTAAACCGGTGCATAGACGTGTACTTTACGGCATGCAAGACTTAGGAGTTTATTCAAACAAAGCACATAAGAAATCGGCTAGAATTGTCGGTGAAGTACTTGGTAAGTATCACCCGCATGGTGATAGCTCTGTATATGACACAATGGTTCGTATGGCTCAATCTTGGTCTTTACGATACCCTTTGGTTGATGGACAAGGAAATTTTGGTTCTATTGATGGTGATAGCCCTGCAGCAATGCGTTACACCGAAGCAAGATTACGTAAGATAGCCGAAGAAATGCTTAGTGACTTAGACAAAGACACAGTTGACTTCGCTCCGAATTTTGATGATAGTATCTCAGAACCAACTGTTCTTCCTTCAAAGATTCCAAATCTATTGGTTAATGGTGCCAGTGGTATTGCCGTTGGTATGGCTACCAATATGGCTCCACATAACTTGACTGAAGTTATCAATGGGATGATTGGTTATATCGAAGACAACGACATTACTGATGATGAGCTACTCGAACATGTAAAAGCACCAGATTTCCCAACAGGTGGGATAATATATGGCTACGAAGGTGTTCGTAGTGCATTACTTACAGGTCGCGGAAAAATTGTAATGCGAGCTAAAGCAGAAATCGAAGAGACTAAAAGCGGAAAGGAAGTTATTATCGTAACTGAAATTCCATACCAAGTGAATAAGTCAGATATGATCAAGAAGACCGCTGACTTGGTTAATGATAAAAAAATTGATGGGATTTCTGATATTCGTGATGAATCCGACAGAAGGGGGATGAGAATTGTATATGAATTGAAACGCGATTCAATCCCAAACGTAGTTTTAAATAAATTGTATAAGTACACGTCTCTACAGAGCTCATTCTCAGTTAATAACATTTGTTTAGTTAATGGAAGGCCTGTCATGGTTAATTTACGTGATACGATTCGCCATTTCATTGAATTCAGACATGAAGTTATTGTTAGAAGAACGAAATTTGAATTACGAAAAGCTGAAGAAAGAGCACATATTTTAGAAGGCTTAATAATCGCTTCCGATAATATTGATGAAGTGATTGCTTTAATTAGAGCATCAAAGAGTCCTGATGAAGCTAAGGCTAAATTAAAAGAAAGATTTAAATTAAGTGACATTCAATCACGTGCAATTGTTGAAATGAGACTGCGTCAATTGACAGGTCTTGAACAAGATAAATTAAGAGGTGAATACGATGAATTAATGACCCTCATCACTGATTTAAAAGATATTCTTGCAAACAAAGAACGTCGAATGAAAATAATCACCGATGAGCTTGTTCACGTTAGAGATAAGTATGGAGATAAAAGACGCTCTATAATTGAATACTCTGCGAATGAAATGAGAATTGAGGATTTAATCCCAGATGAAGAAGTAGTTGTAACTATTTCTCATGCAGGATATATCAAACGTACAAGTCTTGCTGAATATAAAGTTCAGCACAGAGGAGGAATGGGATCGAAAGGATCTACAACACGTGATAAGGATTTCTTAGAAGAATTATTTGTTGCCACAAACCACAATTACTTATTAGTCTTCACGGAGAAAGGGAAATGTTTCTGGATGCGTGTATTTGAAATTCCGGAAGGATCGAAAATTAGTAAAGGTCGAGCTATACAAAATTTACTGAATATAAGTCAAGATGACAAGGTTATGGCCTTCATCAACACAGGTGACGTTAAAGATCCTGAATTCATTAAGAGGCCAGCAGTTCAAGCTGATATTGATAAAGGTTTAGCAGAAAACCTTGGAGACTTAGTTGATCGATACTACATCGTAATGTGTACGAAGCAAGGTGTTATTAAGAAAACATCATTGGAGGCATATTCAAGACCGCGAACAAATGGCATCAATGCTATTACGATTCGTGACAACGATGAATTATTAGAAGCTAAATTGACGAATGGTTCTAATGAAATAGTTCTTGCAACTTCAGGTGGTCGAGCAATTCGATTTAACGAAGAAAAAGTAAGAGCAATGGGGAGAAATGCTGCTGGAGTTCGCGGTGTTAAACTTTCTACTGACACGGACGAAGTAATTGGAATGATTTGTGTCGAAGACATTCACTCTACAATCTTAGTTGTTTCGAAAAAAGGATATGGTAAACGAACTTACCTGAACGACCCAACAGATGATGAACCAATTTACCGAGTAACAAATCGTGGTGGCAAAGGTGTAAAGACATTAAATATCACTGATAAAACAGGAGCTTTATTATCAATTAAGAATGTAACTGATGATGAGGATTTAATGATTATTACTAAATCTGGAGTTACAATAAGAATGCACATTGACAGCATCCGCACAATGGGTAGATCTGCTCAGGGCGTAAGACTAATAAACCTAAAAGGTAAGTCTGAAATAGCTGCTGTAGCAAGAGTGCCAAGAAGTGATGATGAAGAAGATGATATTGAGTCCGCAGAAGTTTTACCAGAAGATGGCACGGATATTGAAAATGGATCTGTGGAATAATCAAAATAATTGAATCATATATAAAAAAGAACATATGAAATTTTCATTAAAAAACTCTATTCTCTTATTGGGAGTAATTACAATTTCGAACACCTCGTTTGGTCAAAAGAAAAATGAGACAAGTGCTGCAGTAGTTTATAAGAATCAATTCATACCGGCCATGATGAGATCTAATATTGACGCTGCAAAAAAATCTTTAATTGAAGCTAAAGAATTTATCGATTTAGCAGCGGCTCATGAAGACACAAAGAACAGTCAAAAAACACTTTGGCTGAAAGGTGAAATTTACGCAAGTTTTTTAACTGTTGGAATGCAATCAATGGACACCTCCTTTATTGCTTTAGCTGGCGAAGATGCAATTGCAACTTCTGCAGCATCCTTTAAAAAGGGATTCCCACTAGGAAAAAAATACAAGGATGAAATCAATAATGCCGTTATTAAGAAAATTTTAATGATAAACGGACTTGCAGGTTCACTCTACGGCACCGAACAGTTTGAAGAAGCTGCTCAATTGTACGAATATCAAGCAATGTACAATGATGCAATTGACGTTCTCGATAGTTCAGCAATTTATAACGCATCATTATGTTATGAAAAATCTTCTAAGTTCACAAAAGCCGCTGAAGGATATGAGAAATTATCGAAGGTAGGTTACAGGGGAACAGCTTCTGCGATTTTAGCCTCAAGTGCATACAGAAAAGCAGGCAACCTTGACAAGGCAAAAGAAGTCATCGCAGCAGCAAGAAAGGATAATCCAACAGACAAAGATTTATTACTAGAATTGGTGAATACTAACATTGATGCTGGAGATGCCGCTGGAGCAGAAAAAGCATTGTCAGATGCAATAAAAAATGACCCTAATAATAAGCGGTTATACTATACAATAGGTACAATATATATTGATCTAGGTGAAAATCAGAAAGCAGAAGATGCTTTAACAAAAGCGCTTGAGATTGACTCTAATTATGCCAACGCTCAATACCAACTAGGCGCTCACCTTGTTGGCTGGGCAGGTGACTTAAACACCAATGCTAGAAAATTAAAACTAGGAGACCCTAATTATGATCAGATGATTAAACAAAGTCAAGACGCATACGGTCGTGCAGTTTCTCCATTAGAAAATTACATCAGTAACAACCCAGAAGACAAAGCTGTATTAAATATATTATTCCAATTACATAGAAATCTTGGGAATTCTGAAAAAGCATTAGAATACAAGAAAAAAGCAGAAGGCCTGTAAACACAAGCTCTTCAACTATTAAAAACACTTTCAATATGGAAGTGTTTTTTTTATTCTAATGAGTTATTAATCAAATATAATACTTATCTTTGCCCCCTCGTATAGAAAAGCTCTGCACGATAATAGTTGCAAAATCTATCAATTTGCAACATTGAAACATATTCTTTCAAGGTAGATAGATAACTTGAAATACAAATCATTAAGCCAAAATGGCACAAGAAATTAAAACGCAGGGAACTGCAGAATTTGACTGGGATGCTTTAGCATTAGACGGTTATACATCAGCTGAACGTTCTGAAATGTCAGACCGTTACCAAGGTACTTTAAATTCTATTGCGGAAAGAGAAGTAATACCAGGAACAGTTATTTCATTGAACAAAAAAGAGGTTGTTGTAAACATCGGTTCAAAATCAGAAGGAGTTATTGCTTCAAATGAATTTCGTTACAATCCAGACTTAGCAGTTGGTGATACTATTGACGTTTATGTTGAGACTCAAGAAGACAAGTATGGTCAATTAGTTGTTTCACATAAAATTGCAAGAGTACATAGTGCTTGGAATAAAGTAAACGAAGTTCTTGCAACAGGTGAAATCATCACTGGTTTTGTTAAATGTAGAACTAAAGGTGGACTTATTGTTGACGTATTTGGTTTAGAGGCATTCTTACCAGGTTCTCAAATTGACGTCAAGCCAATTAGAGATTACGATGTATACGTAGGTAAAAACATGGAATTTAAAGTTGTTAAGATCAACCAAGAATTTAAAAACGTTGTTGTTTCTCACAAAGCTCTTATTGAAGCTGAGTTGGAAGAACAAAAGAAACAAATTATTTCTGGTCTTGAGAAAGGTCAAGTATTGGAAGGAACTGTTAAGAACATCACTTCATATGGTGTATTTATTGACCTTGGAGGTGTTGATGGTTTGATTCATATCACTGATTTATCTTGGGGACGTGTTAATCACCCAGAAGAAATTGTAGAATTAGATCAAAAAATAAATGTTGTAATTCTTGACTTCGATAATGAAAAGAAAAGAATTGCATTAGGTTTAAAGCAATTACAAGCTCATCCTTGGGATGCACTTAGTGGTGATTTAAACGTTGGAGATAAAGTAACAGGAAAAGTTGTCGTTATGGCTGATTATGGTGCGTTTGTTGAAATCGCTCCAGGTATCGAAGGTCTAATTCACGTTTCTGAAATGAGCTGGTCTCAACATTTACGTTCTGCTCAAGATTTCTTGAAAGTAGGAGATAAAGTTGAAGCTGCTGTTTTAACTTTAGATAGAGAAGAAAGAAAAATGTCTTTAGGTATTAAGCAATTAATGCCAGACCCTTGGGAAGCTATCGAAAGCAAGTTTGCTGTAAAAACACAGCATACAGCTAAAGTTAGAAACTTCACAAACTTTGGAGTTTTTGTTGAGTTAGAAGAAGGAGTTGACGGATTAATCCACATCTCTGATTTATCTTGGCAAAAGAAAATCAAGCATCCTTCAGAATTCTGTAAGGTAGATGATCCAATGGATGTTGTCGTTCTTGAAATAGACAGAGAAAATCGTCGCATTTCTTTAGGTCACAAGCAATTAGAAGAAAATCCATGGGAAGTATTCTCTAAGACTTTCGCTGAAGGAACTAGTCATCAAGGAACAATCATCGAAAACAAAGACAAGTCAGGAATTGTTTCTTTACCATATGGTCTAGAAGGAATATGTCCAGCTCGTCATATGAGAAAAGAAGATGGTTCTAATGCACAAGTAGAAGAAACAATAGAATTCGAAATAATAGAATTCAATAAAGACGCTCGTAAGATCGTTGTTTCTCATACTAAAACTTTCGAAGATATTGAAGACAACCGTCCTGCAAAAGGAACCGGTACTAAATCAAAATCTATTAGTACTAGTGGATCATCAGCTAATTCTGCAATTAAGAAAGTAAATGTAAACGTCGAGAAATCTACTTTAGGAGATCTAGATGCTTTAACACAGTTGAAAAACAAAATGGAGAAAGGGGAATAATTCTTATCCAGAATCAATATTAAAATGGCTTCAACGATTGTTGGAGCCATTTTTTTTTGATATTATGCGTACTTTCACTAAAATCAGAAATCGATAGACCAAGAACATGTCAACAAAGGAAGAAAATCAAAAGAAGTCAAGATTACACGCTCGAAATAGAAATCGCGAACGTTACGATCTCGATGCTTTAATTTTAACGAACCCAAATTTACAAACGTTTATACGTGAAAATAAATACGATGTAGACTCTATTGATTTCTCAGATCCTACTGCTGTAAAAGAACTAAATAAAAGCATACTTCATCATTATTACGGGATTAAAAACTGGAAATTTCCAGACAGCAACCTCTGCCCTCCTATCCCCGGCAGAGCTGACTATTTACATTACTTAGCTGATTTGTTAAGCCAGAATAATTTTGGAAAATTTCCGAAAGGAGAGAATATTACTTGTCTAGACATTGGTGTAGGCGCCAATTGTATCTACCCTATTTTAGGAGTCGTAGAGTACGGATGGAATTTTATTGGCTCGGACATTGATGCAAATTCTATTAAATCATCACTATCTATTATTGATACGAATCCAATACTACATGGGAAAGTGACACTAAAACGTCAGTCAAAATCTAAGTGTATTTTCAAAAATATTCTCAATGAGAACGATTTCATTGACATAACAATGTGCAATCCTCCGTTTCATTTAAGTAAAGAAGAAGCAGCTAAAGGGACATTAAGAAAAATTAAAAATTTATCTGGTAAAGAAGAACAAACTCCACTATTGAATTTCTCAGGAATCTCAAACGAATTAGTTTACGCAGGAGGTGAACGTCAATTTATTGAGAATATGATTAAAGAAAGTGAATTATATCCGAAAAATTGTCTTTGGTTTTCTACGCTAGTTTCCAAGCAATCAAATCTAAAATGGATGTATCATACACTTGAACAGACACGAGCTATTCAAATAAAGACAATCCCAATGGGAACTGGTAATAAATCAAGTCGAATTGTTGCTTGGAGCTTTCTATCTTCTTCAGAATTTAAGGAATGGAGAGAAATAAGGTGGAAATAATACGCTACTACTCGACTAATTTATCAAGCTCTAAATGTAAACCTAGACCTCTTAGTGAACTTCCTGAAGCAACGATAATTCCATTTCCATCGATTAAATAAGCCGTTGGGATTGAAGTGACATAATAATCCTTTGAAGCTACCTTGTCTTTATCCCAACCATGATTACTCCATGTCAACCCGTCTTTTTTAATTGCTTTAATCCATGGTTCTTTTTTTTTATCCAAGGACACGCTTAATATTTCAAATCCTTTTCCGCCTTTGAATTTTGTCTTATTGTATTTCTCATAAGCTTCAACCACATTTGGATTCTCCCTGCGACAAGGACCACACCATGAAGCCCAAAAGTCAATCAACACTACCTTACCTTTTAGCTTAGACAATCTTATTGTCTTACCTTTCGGTGAAACTAATTCAATTTCTGGAGCTTTCGTTCCAACTTTTGGTTTACTATTACTTCCTGAAAAACCAAGGCCTAACAGTGCAATGCTAATAAATGTAATGATTAATTTCATTATCCTATTCTTCTTATATCAGCACCAAGATTATTCAGGCGAATGTCAATATCTTGATACCCTCGATCTATTTGCTGAATGTTATGTATTGTACTTTTTCCACTAGCAGAAAGTGCCGCTATCAATAAAGACACACCTGCTCTAATATCTGGGGATGTCATTTCAATACCTCGTAAAGCGTATTTCTTATCTAAACCAATTACAGTTGCCCGATGCGGGTCACATAAAATAATTTGTGCTCCCATGTCTATCAACTTATCGACAAAAAACAAGCGAGATTCAAACATTTTCTGATGAATCAAAACAGATCCTTTCGCTTGTGAAGCTACAACGAGGATAATAGATAATAAATCAGGTGTAAATCCAGGCCATGGAGCATCTGAAATAGTCATAATTGAACCATCGATAAACGTTTCAATTTCATAACTTTCTTGCGCTGGCACATAAATATCGTCACCTCTTCGCTCTAATTTAATTCCTAATCTCCTAAAAATTGTTGGAATGATTCCTAAATTATCCCAGCTTACATCTTTAATCGTAATTTCTGACCCAGTCATTGCTGCTAGGCCAATAAATGAACCAATTTCAATCATATCAGGTAATATTCTGTGATAGCACCCTTTTAATTTTTTCGTTCCTTTAATCGTTAACATGTTTGAACTAATACCCGATATATTTGCTCCCATAGAATTTAACATTCTACATAGCTGTTGCAAATAAGGCTCACACGCAGCATTGTATATTGTCGTTGTTCCTTCGGCCATAACAGCAGCCATAACAACATTCGCTGTACCTGTCACAGAAGCCTCATCCAAGTGGATGTATGCACCTTTTAACTTCTTACCTTCTACTGCATAAAAATGTTCTCCAGCATCGTAATTAAACTTTGCGCCAAGCGCCATCATCCCTGTAAAGTGAGTATCTAATCTTCTTCTACCTATTTTATCTCCTCCGGGTTTTGGTAAATATCCTACTCCAAATCGGGCTAATAATGGTCCGACAATCATTACAGAACCTCTCAAAGAACTCGCTCTTGTCTTGAAGTCCTCTGTCTGCATATAGTCCAAATCGATTTCCTTAGCTTGAAAAATATAAGTACCCTTTTCAACTTTTTCAATTTTCATTCCCATAGCCTGCAATAAACCCATAAGTTTATTCACATCAACTATATCAGGAATATTAGAAATTGTAACTTTATCTGCTGTCAATAATGGAGCACATAAAACTTGGAGTGCTTCATTTTTTGCTCCTTGAGGTATTAAATCTCCGCTTAATGTTTTTCCTCCGTGAATTTCAAATGATGCCATCGATTACCTTTTGAATTTTTTCTTACCGAATTGCTTATTCCGGTTATTATTGTTGTTATTGTTATGTCTCTTGTTGTTTTGATTTTGATTCTTCACTAAACCAAGTGTTTTCAACAAAACATTAGTGCTAACCAAATCCTCTTCCGGATTTTCCATGATTAGTTTACCCTCCGACAATTCCTTAAGCTGCTTAGCAATAAGTGAATTATCAACTGAAGTATTGTTGTGCAATAAATATTGCTTTTTCATGAAATTACCCATTGCGAAAGTCATGTAGTCAATTTCCTTCTCATCCTCTAGTAATTTAGCACCATCTAATATTTTTTGAGAATACTGACCAAAATGACCAAACTTAATTTTGCTTTTTGGGTAAGGCATTTCATTTGGCTTCTCCATCAAAGCTTCCTTTTCTGGAATTTCATACGGAGATTCTACATCCAAATTAAAATCAGACATAATGAACAAATGAGCCCATAATTTATGTCGGTAATCGTCCACATCACGCAAATGCGGGTTCAATTGCCCCATCACTTCAATTATTGCTTGTGCTGCTTTGTTTCTATCTTCGCTGTTTTCGATTTCCATAGCGTGTGCAATCATATTTTGAACATTTCGTCCATATTCATGCAACAGTAATTTATTTCTCGATGTATTGTACTCCATTCTATTTATTGAATTTTATTCAAGATTAAGCTTCGATTTGCTTAGCAAGGGCTTCATTAAAGATTTTCTTAGCTTCCTTTATGAAACCATAGTGCTCATCATCCACCATCATTTTTCCTTTCGTCACATGACCAAGTAATGTAAAATCAACTCCCGAATTCACCATTGCCTCGATAAACTCTTCTTCAGAATCCTCATCCACAGTCACAATTACTCTACCCTGTCCCTCTCCGAATAAGAAGGCATCCTCTCTTACTTCAGAATCTGTAACAATATCAAAACCTAACTCTCTAGGTATTGACATTTCGGTTAAAGTTACAAACAAACCACCATCTGCAACATCATGAGCAGCATTAATCTGATTATTATTTATTAAGTTCATTATTGATTTCTGCATTTCAAACTCCTCATCCAAGTTAAAATATGGCGCTGGAGAAGCTGTTACTCCATGATGAGAAACTAAATACTCAGAACTTGAAATGTCATTATATGAACGTCCAATGATAAAAATTAAATCTCCTTTCAATTTAAAATCAAATGTCATGACTTTTTCTTTGTCTTCCACAATACCAATCATACCAATCGTTGGTGTTGGAAAAACTGGCACTTCTTTACCATCGATTACTGTTTGATTGTAAAAAGAAACATTTCCTCCAGTAACTGGTGTGCTAAATTTCAAGCAGGCCTCTGACATTCCTTTAATTGCACCAACAAATTGCCAAAAAGACTCTGGATTATAAGGATTACCAAAGTTCAAGCAATTCGTAATTGCACTTGGCACACCTCCAGCACAAGTAATGTTTCTTGCAGCTTCTGATACTGCAATCATCGTCCCAATTTTTGGA
This sequence comes from uncultured Flavobacteriales bacterium, assembly GCA_905480355.1. Taxonomy (GTDB): domain Bacteria; phylum Bacteroidota; class Bacteroidia; order Flavobacteriales_D; family Crocinitomicaceae; genus UBA4466. The sequence continues at coordinate 15,745 of CAJQQA010000150.1, forward strand.
TCTGCATTCACATATCTTGAATTGCAATCTACAGTCATCGCTAATGCTTTATTTGTTCCTTTAATATTCACAATTCCTGCATCTGAAGGACGATTAGTTGTCATTGTATTTGTGCCAACCATCGAATCATATTGGTCAGTCACCCAGTTCTTAGATGCAATATTTGGATTCTCAAGTAGTTCAAAAGCTACTTTTTTCAAATCTTCTGGTTGCTCTATTGAATCTATATTGAATTTTTTAAATTCTTGGTAATATGCAGGCTCTGTATATTCTCTCTCATAAACTGGCGCTCCACCTCCTAGCACTAAAGATTCTGCAGGAACATCACCAACAATTTCTCCACCCATGAAGTATCGAACACGACCTCCTTCTGTTACAACTCCAATCTCTTCAGCATGTAAATCCCATTTATCAAAGATGTCTTTTACATTTTTTTCTTCGCCCTGCCTTACAACTACAAGCATCCTTTCTTGCGATTCAGAAAGTAAAATCTCGAAAGGCTTCATGTTTTTTTGACGAGTTGGAACAAGGTCTAGATTAATATCCATACCAACATTTTCTCCGGCTGCGCTCATTTCACAAGAAGAACATGTAATTCCCGCTGCCCCCATATCTTGCATTCCAACAATAGCATCCGTTTCCGCCAACTCCATTGTTGCTTCCAATAATAATTTCTCCATAAATGGATCTCCAACTTGCACTGAAGGTAAATCATTAGCAGAATCTTCAGTAATATCTTTTGAAGCAAAAGCAGCTCCGGCAATTCCATCCTTACCAGTTGATGAACCAACAATAAAAACAGCATTACCTACTCCTGCTGATGTTGCTGAAATCACCTTAGTTGGATCCATTATACCAGCTGAAAAAGCATTTACAAGTGGATTAGTATTGTATGAACTGTCAAAAAACACTTCACCGCCAACAATCGGAATGCCAAAAGCATTCCCATAATCTCCGATTCCTTTTACTATACCTTTTGCTAACCATTTCGTTCTATCTTCTTTGATATCTCCAAAGCGCAATGAATTCATTTGCGCGATAGGTCTTGCTCCCATTGTGAAAATATCTCTATTTATCCCTCCAACTCCAGTTGCAGCTCCTTGATAAGGTTCAAGTGCACTAGGGTGATTATGTGATTCTATTTTAAATACACAACCTAAACCATCCCCAATATCAACTAGTCCAGCATTTTCTTCTCCAGCTTTCACTAACATATGTGGGCCATCTTTTGGCAATTTCTTTAACCAATGAATCGAATTTTTATAGGAGCAATGTTCTGACCACATTACTGAATATACTGCTGTCTCCGTAAAATTAGGTGTTCTACCTAAAATCCCTTTTATCATTTCAAATTCATCCGCTCTTAAACCTAATTCAACGGCTTCTTCTACTGTTGCTTCCTTATGCATCGTACTTTCCATAGTCTTTTTTCTGATAAAGCAAAAATACTTATTAATAATGAAGTTCTGTTGAATATTCCTTCACTATTATACCAATTTTATTAACAAAATGGGCTGAATAAAACTTATCGATAAATTTCATTTATTTCACTTCACTTGCATAGACTTTTTTGTGCACTCGTTTATAATTCTTCCAATATTGCATCATTCCAAAAGAAATAATCACAGCGCTTGATAATCCCTCAATCAACAATACAAACATCATCTGACTTAATGTTTCTGCCTGCATCCACAAAATTCCATTCTGTAGTACTTCCAAATAAGATGAATCAATAGCAGTTATAAAAATGGAAAAACCAATCACACACAAAAGCACATTTATTAGATTAGCCAGGAACAAAGAAGAAATATTCTCAATATAGCCGCAATCCTCATTTTCAATGTAATTTGTTTTTACGAGTTGATTTGAAAAATACAAAACAATTAAGATGTTTAACAATCTTAATTCTGAAATATGGGTATATCCTGCGAGGTAAACACACATGAAGAATATCCCTATGGCTAAAAACATTTTCAGTCCATAACGAGTGGTAGTAGTTAATTTCATAGCTTTTTTTTAAAAGTTACATCAAATTAATTGATCTCGCAAATAAAATTATCATAGCTAATAAATTGGCAGCTTGAGACTACTTAACGAAAAGTTTAAGTCGCATTATTATAAAATGATTTTTTTACACTAATCAAACAAAGCTTATAAGGCTATTTAGAATAATATTATTTAACTTCGCAATTATCAATTTTAAACATTATGAGTTACGATATTATTGTTGTTGGAAGTGGACCGGGTGGATATGTTACTGCCATTCGAGCTTCTCAATTGGGTCTGAAAACGGCTATTGTTGAACGTGAATCTCTAGGGGGGATCTGTTTAAACTGGGGATGCATCCCAACAAAAGCGTTGCTTAAAAGCGCAAATGTTTTTGAATATCTA
>CAJQQA010000151.1 GCA_905480355.1 uncultured Flavobacteriales bacterium
AAAGACAGTGAATATAAGTTCACTAAAATTGCTCATTTAGACGCCACTCCAGTTTTAAGTCAAGGAAATACAGGGACGTGTTGGAGTTTTGCTACTCTTTCCTTTTTTGAGTCAGAATTAATCCGAATGGGAAATGAAAACCCTGAGATACTTTCTAAAATGTATGTTGCTAGAAAGGCTTATGAAGCAAAAGCTGAAAAATACCTCAGAATGAATGGGAAAATTCAATTTTCTCAAGGCGGCTTATCACATGATATCCCCTATGTAATCAAACGTTATGGAATTGTTCCAGAAAGAATCTATACTGGATTAAACGATGGTGTTATCAAGCACAATCATAGCGAAATGTTCGCCGTTTTAAAAAGTTCAATTTTAGGATTAATGACTTTTTCTGGGAAAAGTTCGAAACCAATTACTCCTGCATGGAATAATGCGTTAAACGGAATTTTGAACGCCTACCTTGGAGAGGATATTAAAGAATTTGATCTAGACGGTGTAAAGTATACTCCAAAATCTTATACTAAACATCTCGGTCTAGAGATGGATAACTATGTTTCTATTACATCATTTACTCACTTCGAAGAAAACAAAGAATGCATCTTAGCGATTCCTGATAATTGGTCATGGGGGAAAAGCTACAATGTAGATTTAGACAACCTAATGAAAGTTGCTGAGACCGCACTTAAGAATGGTTATACTTTAGCTTGGGATGCAGATGTTTCTGAAAAAGGTTTTAGTTTCAGTAATGGACTAGCAATAAACCCTGTTGATGTCAAAACTATTTCTATCTCAGGAAAAGACAATTCAAACTTTTCTGATGGAGGCGCTGAGAAGAAATCCAATGCTTTTAAAACACCTGTGGATGAAGTAGAAATAACTTCAGAAATAAGACAGATAGCATATGAAGATAAATCTACAACTGATGATCACTTAATGCATATCGTTGGTCAATATAAAGATCAAAACGGCACTAAATATTTCTTGGTTAAAAACTCTTGGGGAACAGGAAATTTTCCAGAAGGATATTTGTATGTTTCTGAAAGCTATTTCAAGTTAAAAACAATTAGTTTATATCTAAACAAAGATGGTTTGCCTAGTGCTTTAAGCAAAAAACTATCTTTAAAATAACCCATTTCGATAAAGAAAAAAGGAGCTTTCGAGCTCCTTTTTTTGTTTACCACATTTCTCTTGCTATTCTCCTCGACTCTTTATCTACTGAAACATAGTCCTCAAATGAGGGTTTTAAAATATTACTGACCTTTGATAATACCTTTTCATTAATCTTCGCGATGTCGACAAAGGAAATTTCATCGTCTAAAAAGGCTTGAACGCTTACTTCGTTGGCCGCGTTTAATGTACAGGCCGCCGTCCCTTCGCTTTCTAAAGCATCAAATGCCAACTGCAAATTTGTAAACACCTCAGTATTTGCTTTCTCAAATGTCAATTCCGGATAATCCATAAAATTGAATCTTGGAAAATCAGTTTTTAAACGCTCAGGATATGTCAAGGCATACTGTATTGGCAATTTCATGTCTGGTAGGCCCATTTGTGCCTTCATGCTTCCATCGGTAAATTGAACCAAAGAATGAACAATAGATTGCGGATGAACAATTACATCAATTTGATCAGGCTTCAGGTTAAACAACCATTTTGCTTCGATCACCTCTAAACCTTTATTCATCATTGTTGCAGAGTCTATTGTGATTTTTCTTCCCATGCTCCAATTTGGGTGCTTTAAGGCTTGCTCCAACGTTACGGCTTCAAGCTGTTTCCTTGTGAATCCACGAAAAGGACCACCAGAGGCGGTCAAATAAATTTTTTCAATTGTATTGTCAAACTCTCCGGTTAAACACTGAAAAATAGCGGAATGTTCGGAGTCTACAGGATAAATGTTTACACCATTGTCATAAGCTTCCTTTGTGATTAACTCTCCTGCGACTACAAGAGTTTCTTTATTCGCGAGGGCTATATTTTTTTTTGCGCGGATTGCTGCTAAAGTCGGTTTTAAACCCGAATATCCAACCATTGCGGTGATAACGATATCGATTTCACTTGAATCAACAACTTGGCAAAGGGCCTCTGCTCCAGCATATACATGGATATCATGTTCCCATAAAGCGGATTTAACTTTATCAAAAAGGGTCTCGTCAACAATAACAACCGTATTTGGCTTGTGTTTTAATGCTTGACTAATTAACAAGTCAGCATTTTTGTTTGCCGTGAGTACTTGTAAATCAAAACGTTCGGGGTAAGACTCAATAACTTCTAATGACTGAGTACCTATTGACCCTGTTGATCCTAGTATTGCGATTCCTTTTTTCTCATCCATTGGCAAATGTAATATTAATAGAGATTGTATCGAAGGTTTTGAATTTGTATTTTTGCACAATGAAATATAGAGCACTCTCAATGGAGGAATTAGAAGTTTTCTCCGAAGACTTTAAACATTTTCTAATTATCAATGGAGTTCATCATGAAGAATGGGTAGAGATGAATGATTCAAAGAAAGAACAAGCGAATCAATTGGTGATCCTTTTTTCTGATTCTGTTTTACAGAAAGTATATGAAAAAATACAATTTTTAGAACATAGATCAGAAAACCATTGCAGAGTGTTTTACATTAATAATAAAGAAAGTCAATTGATTTCTTTGACGTTGAAAAATGAAAGTAGTGAGAGTTTAAGTACACCAGAGTCAATTCATTCTGCACTGCAAAATGCAAGTAAGGAGATTTCTATTTTTAAGACCAACAAAGAGATTGGCAAGGACAGAGAGTTAGAGATTCATAAATTGATTGAGCAGGGCTGTGTCCCATCAGACAAACTCTTCTGGAATTCTTTAGAGAAGTTACTTTAATACAAATTTTCTTAAAAAGTAAATTACCTTTATACCGTGAAAGAACATTTAATTAAACGTTTTGGAGAACACCGAGTTTCTGAAATTCCTGTAAAGGAAAATGAGGTACCGTTGTTAATTCTTGATTTGGAATTAAAATCTCCTGTTACGGTAATTGTGACGAATGGACTCAGGACATACAAAATGCCTGTGGATGAAAAGTGGAAAGGAAGAGAATACAATGAACTTTATTTTTGTCTACCGAGCTATTGGGAATGGGAAGATACTGATAACGCTAGTATGAACTGGGTTTTTTATTGGATTCAACGATTATCGAAGTTTGTTGTTGAGAATAAAACATGGTTTGGACATGGACATACAATGCCTTGTGGAAAAGACTTAAATCCACTGTCGCCTTCAATGAAGCAAAATCATTTTATGTTATCAGACCCATTATTCCTTGAAGAAGAAATGTTGCCTATACTGCTAGTTGATAAAGAGATTCATTTTTTGAGCATTATCCCATTATTCAAAGATGAGTTCGATTATAAGCAGTCGCGAGGAACATTTAAATTTATGCAAAAACTTGCAAATAGTTCTATCACAGAAAAGCTGGATGATTATAGAGGTTCTGCTCTGAAAAGAAGTTGGAGATTAAAAAGATAGAGCAGTTACGCTATCTTAACCTCGAAAACCTGAAGTTTTGACTTCTAACAATTGAGATAAAGCGAGGGTTTAATCTTGTATTTAGCATATTATCACTACTTTTACACAAAAAACTCAAGAATACTTTTCTTGAATTTTATTTAAGATGCAACCATTTTTAATCTCTTTCGTTTAGAAATAAAAGAATTTAAACTACCATTATGAAACTAATAATTATTTCTGTTGTTTTATCATTAAGTGCAACGGCATTTTCTCAAACCGTTAAAGAATTGAACAGTGCACGACGCGTTCCTACTCAGGAGGTAACAGTGCAACCTAAAGTTGTGAAGACAGCTACAAAACAAGAAAAATCAAAAAATGACATTGCAGGGACTTTTCAAGTTGTCGAAGCAAATGTTAGCACGGAAAAGTTTTTATTAAACAAAGATATTATTGAGTTAATTCAAAGCTCAAGAAAACAAAATGAAGACGTAACGATAAATGTTAGAGATGGAGTTTCTATTTTTATTCCTTCAATTGATAAGATTACGAATCCATCATTCATTCCTTTTAAATAGTTTACGATGAAAAATTTAACAATTCTTCAAAAAGTTGTTGCATTAATATTTCTTGCAACAACTAATTTAACATTCGCACAAGACGATTGTGCAACAGCAACAAATATAGCAGATTTAACGGGTGTTGTTTGTGCAACGAGCGCCCCAGGAACAACAAGTACTTTGGCGGCTGGTTCTTGTGAAGAAGGAACTATAGATACATGGTTTTCGTTCACTGCTCAAGGATCTACTGCTGATGTTACTGTTACTAGTGATATTACAGCTTGGAATCCTGAATTCTTAGTTCTTGAATCTGATGACAATACATGTGCAGGAAACTTCACTGAGTTTGGTTGTGCAGATCAAACTGGTGCTCCTTACGAGACTATCAATGGTATAGTAACAGGATTGACTCCTGGAAATGTCTATTGGGTTGTTGTCTCTAGTAATGGGGATCTTACGACGGGTTCTTTGGATGTGTGTGTAGTTAACATGGTCAGTCCCCCAAATGAAGATTTTTGTAGCGCGATTACATTAACACCAGATGGAAGCTGCTTAAATGGAGAAACAAATAACGGTGCCGCGGCATCTTGGTTTGGAGGATGTGTTACTTCAGGAAATCCAATTGTGTTTTATGACATAACATTGACAGGAACAAACACAGTCTTGGATATTGATCTTACAACGAACGCTTTTGGCGGAGGAAATGTGGAAATGTTTCTTTTAACGAATGACGATGTGTGTCCCGCGAATACAGCTACAACGATGGTGGATGAGTATTGTGGTAGTGCTGGATCAGTAATTTCTTTTACCGCCCTTACTCCAGGAGTTCAATATTATTTAGGAATTTCGACATTACCTGCGAACACTGGTGACTTTGACATTTGTGTAACAGAATCAGCGCCACCAGCAGGATGTACTGACAATGAAGATTGTGCTAATGCTGCTGTGATGGTGTTAAATGCATCGGGCGCCCCAGGTGATCCGGCGGCATGTATAGCAGATTGTAATACGGGTGCAGCCCAAGGAATAGATTTTGTTGGGAATATCTGTGCAGACATGGGTGGGCCAACAGTTTGGTACCAGTTCACAACTGATTTTGGTGCTGCAACTTTAGATATTGATTTAACGAGTTCTGATTTTGCAACTCCAGAGTTTACAATTTGGGCAAATACTTGTGATCCTTGGACACAAATTGCGAATTCTTGTACTGAAGGTGCTGGAGGCGCTGCCAGTTTGACTGGTCTGGGTATTGCGGCAAACACAACGTATTTAATTTCTATTACAGATGTGAATGGAGGTTCAGGAAACTTCTCATTATGTATTACACAAAATTTAGATCAAAGTTTATGTAATACAGGAGGACTCATAACTGAAACCGGTTCTTCTGATGCCACAACTCCTGTTGGAGGCCCTTATTCGGCAAATGAAGTTGTTAGCTATTGCTATACAATTGACCCATGGTTGAAAGAAGGGTGTAATTGGTTGTCAGGAATTGTCCCAACTTTTGGAGATTGTTGGGACGCCTCATCATTTGATGCAAGTGGAATGCCAGTAACTGTAACAACTGCGTTAGCAGTTGCAGGAAATGAAACCGGTTCTTGGGCATGGTACGATGCGGGGGATGTTTCATACAATAACATTGTCGGGTCACTTCCTCCGAATACCCCGCTTCCGGCTGGATGGTTTTTTCAATGTAACACTTGTGGTATTTCATCTCCAGACCCAAATTTGAGTTGGGGAGATGGTGGAGCAGCCGGTGCTCCGCAAAATGATTGTGACCCAGCAGGAAATGGATATACATGGACAGTATGTTTTGATTTGGTAGCAAGTGACGGAACAAATTGCGCTGTTGGAGAAACTGATTGCTCAGTTCAGTTCAAAACATATGCCGATGGAGAAATTGGTGGTTGGGATAATATTGGATGTGCAGGGGATATTGCTGATATTTATCCTGCCTCTTTTTTATGTTGTCCAACTTTTATTTCACCGGATACGATTGTCTGTGATTCATTCACATTGCCAACAATTACAGGGGCTTTATTAACTGGATTTGAAACATATCATTCTGCTCCAGATGGAGGAGGTATTCAATATAACCCTGGAGATGTGGTTACCACAATGGAATTTCCAAATTCTTCTTATGTTTATATTTATGATGGTTCGGATATTAATTGTTTGAGCCAAGATTCTTTTTTATTGTCAATTTTCACAACTCCAATAGTTGACCCTATCGGTCCTTTGGTTGCTTGTGATAGTGTGCAGTTACCAGCAATAACTGGTACATTAACAGGAGCGGAAGGATATTATTCTGCTTCTGGCGGAACAGGAACAACTTATCTTGTTGGAGATTGGATTACAGCATCAATGACAATGTTTGCATATGACTCTACAACATCATCACCAACTTGTTTTGATGAAGAAAGTTTTACTATAACTATTAATGTTACACCAACCTTAACAGTCCAGGATACAACGACATGTTCACCAAACACAGTTAGTTTAATTGATTTCACCTACTGGTCAACAGACGTCGGAGTGATTTCTTATTTTGAATCGGATGGAACAACACCATTATTAGACCCAACAGCTGTTGGAGCAGGAACATATATTCTTTCAGCGAATAATTTAGGCTGTATTACAACGGCACCAGTTGTTGTAACCGTAAATACAACTCCGACATTAACTGTTCAAGATACAACAACATGTTCACCAAATACTATTGATTTAACAGACGCGACCTACTGGTCAACAGATATAGGAGTAATTACTTATTTTGAATCTGATGGAATCACAGTTGTTGGAGATCCAACAACTGTTGGAGCAGGAACATACATCTTGTCAGCAAATAATTTAGGTTGTATTACAACAGCCCCTGTGATTGTAACTGTAAATACAACGCCAACACTAACAGTTCAGGACACAACAACATGTTCGCCAAACACAGTTAGTTTAATCGATTTTACTTATTGGTCAACAGACATCGGGGTAATTACTTACTTCGAATCAGATGGAATAACAGTAATTGGTGACCCAACAACTGTTGGCGCTGGAACTTATATTTTATCAGCGAATAATCTTGGATGTATTACGACAGCTCCAGTAGTTGTAACAGTAAACACAACACCTACTTTAACTGTTCAGGATACAACAACATGTTCACCAAATACGATTGACATAACAGATGTTGCCTACTGGTCAACAGACATAGGAGTAATTACTTATTTTGAATCCGATGGAATCACAGTTGTTGGAGATCCAACAA
>CAJQQA010000152.1 GCA_905480355.1 uncultured Flavobacteriales bacterium
TCTAATCCTCAACTCGTTCGTTAAGGGAGCGCAAAGATAAATGCAATTTTAATATTAACAAGCTTTTATTAAAAACTTTTTAATCTTTTATATATCATTCAATTTAAACACCTAGCGTTATAAGAGGAGCAAAGGTAGACACTCTTTTCTTTATAACAATGACTTTTGATGAAAAAAATAAATAAACTTTTAACTAAACTCTAAAATACCTCTAAACAGAACGTTACAAACAAAAAAAATATTCTAAAGCTCTTAAATTTGATGACATTTCTAAATTCTGACAAGTCTTGGTGGGCGGTTAAAAATAATGAACTGCTTTTTTATGGAATTTAATAATTTCTCGCATCTTTATATAAATGTTACTAAATAGGAAAAAGACATATCGCTCATTGACTGACGAAGAACTCATTGTTGCTTATAAAAAAAACAAACGTTCTAACATTATCGGAGAACTATATAATCGTTACGGCCATTTAGTGATGGGTGCAGCAATGAAACACCTTAGAAATAGAGTGGAAGCAGAAGATATAACAATGGTCATTTTTGAAAAATTACCTAAACGTTTAATTAATTCTGATATAAAACTTTTTAAAGCATGGTTATATACAGTTACTCGTAATGAAGTATATATGTTCTTTCGAAAAAAAGGAATTGACAAAGTTGAATTAAAAGAAGAGCTAATTGTTCATGAGGAATTAGATTTAGACCTGGAGCTTGAATATAAACTTAAAATACTAATAAAAGAGGTTGAACTTCTAAAGGATCCACAAAAGATTTGTATTCTTCTATTTTATATAGAGCGCAAATCATATCAGGAGATCTCAACTTTATTAAACGTTGAAATAAAGAAAATTAAAAGTGCAATACAGAACGGAAAAAGGAATTTAAAAATTAAACTTGAAAATTGTGAAGAATTCAGATCGATATAAGGACATACTTAGCTCAAAAAGTGCATTGTCCAAATCGGACATTGAAAACTATCGTATAGCCTCTTCTGCAGATCAAAATAATATTGAACAGAAGTTGGAAGAAGATCCATTCGCTGCAGACGCAATGAAGGGTTGGTCAGACTTAAATTTTGACACATCACTCCTTAAATCATCCGGCGAGTTGTTTCCAAAACAAAGATTCCCTTGGTACATTGCTTCATGTGCACTAGTAGTTGGTATTTGTTCCGTCCTTCTTTTTCAATATCTTTCAAACGATAGGAATTTTAAACTTCTCGATATTTCAAACAATTCAACTAAGTCAATTGTCTTGAACACGATTAATATAGAAACATCTGATGTGGTTTTACCAGACTCAATTCAAAATTTGACAATAGTCAATCTTACTAAACAAATGAACATCCAAGAGATTAAAGATGACTTCTTGCATTTGGAATTACCTGAGATTGAATTTACTAAACTGTCACCAATTAAGCCAAATGAGAATACCATTGAAAAGGAGATTGTTTTATCCAAAATTATAGGGAATGAAATTTACTTCTTTGATTTAAAATTAATCGACTATGAAGAATATAGATCTAGTAGTGTAATTAAAACCGAACAATTAATTTTAACGGGGACACCGGCAAATAAAGAAAATAATCGTTCGGAAGAAATAGCATCTGATTGGAGAGAAGTAGACATTCCTTATCAAGATTATTTAAAAAAATCAATTCGCCAATTTGATCAGCTTAGTTATAAAAAAGCATTAACGAGATTTCAAACAATTTTAGCTATATATCCAAAAGACGTTAATGCTAATTTTTATGGAGGTTTGTGTCTGTTTAATTTTGGAGAGTATAATACAGCAATTGCTCACTTCGAACAATGCTTAAAATCAGGTTATGTAAACTTTGATGAAGAAGCCGAATGGATGATCGCAAATTCATATTTGAATATGGGGAATTCAATAGAAGGAGTGAAATTAATGAGGAATATTGTGAGGAAAAGTGGATACTATTCAATCCAGGCATCAGAAAAGATAAAATAATCCCTTCTAAAAATACTGATTTTCTCTTTTTTTACGTTCTTTAGAAAAGACATGCTGAAAAGACTATACCTCATATCATTATTATTAATTGTTTTCCTTGGGAGTTCGTCAAGAAAAGACGGAATTAGCAAGCAGCAAAAGGATCTTGAAGTTTTTAAAAAGGTAATCCTATCAAAAGAGAGTAGAATCGACATTCACGCTAACCTTGACTCTGTTCTTTATTATTTTAATGCACTTGACGCAACATTCTCAAAGAAGTTAACTCAACTTGAACAGTTTAAATATTATAGCCAAGTACTTACTAAAATTGAATCTGGACATACTCAAATTTACCCAACTAGGAATTTATTTAAAGATTGGTTAAGCGATCGAAACTCCCTACCAATTGATTATTACTTACTTGGAAAAAGGTTAATTATCAACAACATCGTACCCCTTGATCTAAAAATTTTAGCCCGAGAAAAGTCAAAGTATCAAAGTCGAAAAAAGATTTCATCGGGCTCTGAAATTTTATCAATAAATAATAAAACAGTGCCACAAATGATGTCTGAAATAGCTGTTTTGCTATCCTCAGATGAAAATTCTATTGATTTTAAATATTATCAAGCTGCTCAACTCTTTGAATTTTACCGTCATCTAAGTGACCCTTTCACTCAAGATTCGATATCGGTTAAGTATGTTTATCGAGGAGATACTAATTTAATCTATTTATTGCCTGGAACAGCGCCATTTCATACCATGAATGACCGATTAAGTAAAAGTGAATTGCGCTATCAGAAAAACCAAAAGAATTTAGGTGAGTTTGCTATTGTTAAAAAGTGTGGCTATTTTAGGTTTAAATCATTCTCAAATTCTTACGGCGTAAATTATGAAGCTTTTTTAAAACGCTCATTTTTGAAACTAAAAACAAAAAAAATTAATCGCCTTATTATTGATTTGAGAGGTAATACAGGGGGAGCAATGCAATACCAGCTAATGCGTTATTTTGTTGGAGAAAATATTTTTTTGGGTAAATACATTGTTGGAAAGCCTAAAAAGTTTTTTGAATCTCGTCATTTCAAAAAACTAAGCCCTGCCTTTACAAAGCATCGAAAAATTAGTCATGAACAAAAGAGATTGCAACGCAAAGGTAAATTTAATAATGGTACTGTTCTTTCTGAAGCTGTTGATGTCTCATTAATTTATGAAGGAGAGATTGTACTGATAACCGATGAAGGCACATTCTCCTCCGCAGCTATTCTTGCTTGCTATCTGAAATCAATGAAAAGCGCAAAGATAATTGGACAAAGAGCTGGGGGAAGTTTTTACCGCGGAAATGCGGGCACGATTACACTCAAATTACCGCATTCTAAACTTCAGATATTTGTTAATCCAAATACGTTTTATTCTCATTTAGATGAAAGTTCATCTCCTCTTGATATAAAGGAACCCGATGTTTATTTAAGTTCGGTTTTAACCGACATAAAAAAGCGTGATCGGTTTTATATAAAGGCAGCAATTAACGCTTTTAAATAAGAACATATGTACTTTTAGGTAAAAACCGCCAATCATGACAAAAGTCGTAATTCTACTTTTCATTAGCTTTCTTATCTTTTCTTGCCAGCAGTAAAATGAAACAAAAGGGGAGATTAAAGAAGTTACTGCGAATTCCGAAACCTTATCTATTGATGATATTAATTACTACACGTTAAAAGGACTTTATTCTGGAAGCTTCAATGGGAATCAACTAAAGAATTTCTCATTATTTAACACCATTCTTCGCATTAACGGACTTGGCCTATAACGATCTTCCCCATACTCATGAAACATACTATCAAGATTCTCTAAAACTGTTTCTAAACCAATTTCATCTGCCCATGCCAATAAGCCTTTTGGATAATTCACACCTTTGGTCATGGCCAAATCAATTGCTTTTTTACTCCCGATATTCAAGAAAACAGCGTCAACAGCTTCGTTTATCAACATCATCAGAATACGATCTTTTATTTTTTTACCTATAATTGGATCTTCAATTGGTTTTGGGTTGGTAGCTTCTTCTGCGTAATCAAAAAATCCTCTTCCTGATTTCCTGCCCAAATATCCTGCTTCAGCATGCCTTTTTTGTGTAAAAGAAGGCTTATACCTTGGGTCATAGTAAAACGACTTGAAAACTGTTTCTGTGACAGTATAATTCACATCATTCCCGATGTAATCCATCAAAGTGAAAGGTCCCATTCTGAATCCTCCAAGAGAAGTCATTGCCCAATCAATTGTCGCGAAATCAGCTATTCCCTCTTCATAAATGCGCAGAGCTTCTCCATAGAATGGGCGAGCAACTCTATTCACAATAAAGCCTGGAGTATCTTTGCAGACAACTGTCACTTTTCCCCAAGAATCAATGAGAGCTTTTGTTGTTTCCAAGGTCTTTTCTGAAGTTTGAACCGCTGGAATAATTTCAACCAATGGCATTAATGGTGCCGGATTAAAAAAGTGAACTCCAATTATTTTCTCTGGATTTTCTAGCGCAGCTCCTATAGATGCAATTGATAATGAGCTAGTATTTGACGCTAAGATGCACTCTTTAGGAGTAGCACTCTCCAATTGCTTGAATACTTTAGTTTTGATATCTATATTTTCTACGATTGCTTCAATTACTATCTCACAATTTTTAAAATCATTTATTTCTTGCGAATAAACAATATTAGATTGGGCTTCATTCGAATGTTCTTCGTTGATACGTTCTTTTTCTACTAATCGTGCCATGATTTTGGCTAATTTCACTTTCGAATTGTGAAGAACATCTTTATTCAAATCAACAAGAACTACTTTATGTCCATTTTGTGCCGCTACTTGAGCAATACCTGAACCCATTGTTCCACCTCCTAAAACTCCAATTTGCATCATAAATTATTTTTTATTCCTCTATTCTCCAATGAATTCTGGCCTTCTTTTTTCTAAGAACGCCGTGCAGCCCTCTTTAAAGTCATGTGTTCTTCCAGCCTCAGTTTGCAAGTTCTCTTCCACAGCTAATTGTTCTTCAAGTGAATTGTTTAAACTTTCGTTTATTGCTTTTTTTGTTAATCCAAGTCCTCGTGTAGGCATTCTTGCCATTTTCTTGGCAAAGGTTGCTATTTCTTCTTCGAATAAATCATCAGGAATTACTTTATAAATCATATTCATTGATTCAGCATCTTTAGCCGACACCTTTTCTCCAGTCATCATAAGAGCCGTTGCTTTTTGTATCCCAACTAGTCGAGGTAAGAAAAATGTCCCTCCCGAATCTGGTATTAAACCTATTTTTGAGAATGCCTGTATAAAACTTGCACTTTCTTTCGCAAAGACGATATCACATGCTAGTGCTATATTTGCTCCAGCACCAGCGGCAACTCCATTTACAGCAGCAATAACTGGCTTTTCTATTCTTCTAATTTTTAAAATAATGGGGTTGTAGTGATCTTTCACTATCGATTGCAAAACCGGACCATTTGGATCCGTTGCTTCTGCTAAATCTTGTCCAGCACAAAATGCTTTTCCTTCTCCAGTAATAACTATCGTACGAATATTTTTGTCGCTTTCAGCTTTATCTAGTGCCGATTGCAGTTCAAATGCCATGTCTTTATTGAATGAATTGAACACTTCTGGTCGGTTTAGTTTCAATTCGCAAACTCCATCTATCACTTTTGTAATAATCCCCATTTATATATCTTTTCTGCTAAGATAATAGAAAAAAATATAGCTAGAGTTTAATAATAAGAGAGCTTAGCAAAGTATATACGATTTAAAAAAAATGAAAATTATCGATTCGCAATTTTTCTTCCTTTCCATTTTGGTTTATACCAAAACATTAACAGTAAAATTATCAGACCATAAAATGGGAATAAGAGTTCATAAAGTGGAATCAAAAGCCAAGTTTTAAGTCTTTTTATTCGATTAAAATATGGGAAGAACACAATCAAGTCGATCGTGATCTTAACGCCTACAAAAATAAATAAAGCAGGATAATTCGTCGAAATAATTAATCCAACAATGGATAGAATAAACACAATTGTAAAAAGCGATTGAACGACACCCAAACCCTTTGCAAGATTATCTTTTAAATCCAGCGTTTTTCCAAGCCACCGTAAACGCTGATTCAGAAACTCATTGAACGACTGAGGAGTTTCAGTCGAGACTGCTGTTTCTAAACTAGAAACGAGCCGCACATGTTTCCCATTCTCTCTAAAATCTTTAAGCAAATACATATCATCACCACTTGAGATGGTTTTGTGCTTTTCTATTGAATCTACTGAGTTGAACACCGATAAATCATACAATAAATTTGCGCCACTTGCCATTATCGGCCTCAATAAACCCGCTATTCCAACATTAACAGCATTCACTAGACCTAAATCAATTTCATAAAAGTATTCTTTGAAATTTCTAGCTTTCATTATTGCAGGCTGAAGATACATTTGACATTCCCCCAATTTCTCAAGCTCCAAAAAATAATTGGTCGAAAATAAAACATCTCCATCAATCGTTAATACATATTTCGTATTAATTAATTTAGTTGCATAACGAAGTGCGCTTTTTTTTCCAGTAATACCTGATGGTAAGCTCAGTAATTCGAATGACTCACCCTTCATAGTTGATTCAATCTGATCAACAGTTTTGTCAGTCGAATGGTCATCAATAAAATAAACCTTAAATGGTTTTTTCTTTGATTCAAGCAAACTCTTGAGCACTCCTTCTATTCTGTTTTCTTCATTTCGGAAAGGTATCAAAACTGTTAATTCAGAAAGTTGTATGCCTTTTTTAGATACAAAGCTCCGTTCTTTTTTCGTTTGTATAAAAAACCCAATGAAAACAATGAGTCCAATCATTACTCCATAAAGAATAAGATATATGCCGAGTAATAATATCATTCTGGCTTAGTTTTTCTACAAATCAACAGTCCTAATGCTGCAGGCAACATTGAGTTGATAAGCCAAATGAACAATGACGTAAATAATATAGCAAATTCATTGATTCCAATAGTTCCAAGAATTAATAACGATAATGATTCCTTTATTCCAATTTTTCCTAAGAAAAGTGAAGGCATCATCATTGTAACTATATACACTTGCCAAATTGCTAATACAACCAGGAGATCAACATTTTCTCCAAATGCAATCAATAAAAATAAAAATTGGGTGGTAAAAATAATGAATCTTAGCCCACTAAGAAATAGTATTTTAATGCGATAAAACTTCTTTTGAGTAAGTATTCTTTTGAACTCTTTGGCATATGTTTTCTTCTTAAATCGCACTAGAAAGTTCTCAATAAAAAAGAACATTAAGTAAGCAAAGAGCCCTAGAATTCCGATAAAAATAATCACTCTATTTTCATTCTCGAAAAAGAGTAAGCCTCCCAAGGCAAGAATGGAAAACCAGCCAAAAGTAAGACTTGCTAAAAACTGAGAGAAATTAGATATTAGTGTGAAGAGAGTGATCTGAGCCCTATATTCTCGCTCAAAATAGTAGAATCTACCTATGAAATTGCCAATCATGTTAGGGGTCAGCATTCCTGTTACTAATCCTGCGAAGAATGATTGAATCCTTATTTTTTTAGTAGAGGGAATTGCTATCGTTGCTAGCGTGATTTTCCATTTTAAATATGCGAAATAATGATTCACAAAAACAAGGAGTACTGACACAACCAAAATTAATGGGTGTTCTAAATGGAAAGCGCCCCAATGACTACCCTCAATTCTGTTGATTTGTTGATAAAGGAGAAATAATACCCCTAAAAACAGAATCATCTTCACAAAAAGGAATATTTTCTTTCTATTTTTTATAGTTTTAAGCAACGAATTTCATTTTAATGGTTGAAGATAAAATAATTCTAGGAATTGACCCCGGAACTACGATAATGGGTTACGGATTAATTCACATTAAAGGAAAAAAAATTAGCCTAATAAATTATGGCGTCATACATCTTCAAAAATTAGCAACCCACCCAGATAAGTTAAAGCGAATATTTGATCGGCTGGATGTAATCATTAAAGAATATAAACCTGATGAAATGGC
>CAJQQA010000153.1 GCA_905480355.1 uncultured Flavobacteriales bacterium
TTCATCCACTCGCCATCCGAACTGTTCTTCTGTCATAAAGCGATCAAAAACGACACAATCTGGCTTTAATCCTCCGATATAAGAATCGAACGAATCGTTATTTAACTCAATACGTGAAACATGTACTCCCAATTTTTTAATGTCACTTTGGAATTCTGTTTCTAATGCCGTAGAAGCGAAATAAATTTCGTTACCCGCTTCTTTAAAGAGCTCAATCAATTGTATCATGCGCATTCCAGCTGCCGAAGATTTAGGTTCTGGCCATACTTTTCCAATGATTAACACTTTTTTTGACATTGTTCAAATGTAGTGTTTATTTCGTTTTACGCCAGTTGTAAGAATACCCTTTCGAGAAATTTCAAAACACAAAAAATCCCGATTATCTTCAGACAAACGGGATTTCAATATTTACTTGACTTTCGATTTATCCTCCAAAATCATCAAAACGTACATTTTCTTCTGGAACACCCCATTCATCACACATTTTAATAACTGCTTGATTCATCATCGGCGGCCCACAAAAATAAAATTCAATATCTTCTGGTGTTTCGTGATTCTCTAGGTACTCATTAATAACTACTTGATGCACAAACCCAGAAAAACCATCTCCTTCAGTATCATCAATATTCTTTTTGTTTACCCAATTATCCGATTCCAATGCATCAGAAAGAACAAGGTAGAATTTGAAATTTGGAAATTCTTTTTCTAAATCTCTAAAGTAGTGGATGTAGAATAATTCTGCTCTAGAACGACCTCCATACCAGTATGTAACTTTTCTTCCTGTTTTCAATGTTTTAAACAACTCATATAGGTGCGAACGCATTGGTGCCATTCCAGCTCCACCACCTATGTATAACATTTCTGATTCAGATTCATTGATGAAGAATTCTCCATAAGGTCCTGAAATTATTGCTTTATCTCCTTCTTTTAAATCAAAGATGTATGAAGACGCAATTCCTGGATTAACACTCATCCAAGCATTTCTAATTCTATCCCATGGTGGAGCAGCAACACGGACATTCAACATAATTCTACGCCCTTCTGCAGGGTAAGAAGCCATTGAATATGCACGAACAACTTCTTCGTTATTCTTCATCACTAAATCTCTTAATGCAAATGCTCCTTCTGCCCAATCTTTATTGAATTTATCTGGTTCTCCTGGATGATCCTGAGGATGCGCAGTTACATCCATTTCGGAGAATTTCACTTCACACTTTGGAATCTTTATCTGAATATAACCTCCAGCCTTATAATCCATATCTTCAGGAATCTCAACGATAAATTCTTTTATATATGTTGCAACATTATAATTAGAAACAACTGTTGCTTCCCATTCCTTAATCCCTAAAATCTCTTCTTCCACATGAATTTTCATGTTCTCTTTTACCTTCACTTGACAACCCAATCGCATTTTTGCAGCAATTTCTTTTCGTGAAAAGTGAGGCTCTTCAGTTGGTAGAATATTTCCACCACCTTCTAATACATGACATGTACATTGAACACAAGTTCCACCTCCACCACAGGCAGAAGGTAAAAAGATGCCGCTGTTACTTAAAGTGCTCAATAAAGTATTTCCGCCGTCTACTTCGATAACACGTTCTCCATCGTTAATATCAATTGTAATTGTCCCAGAAGGAGAAAGCTTTGCTTTTACAAATAAAAGCATACCAACTAGTACCAACACTACTAATAAAAATACGGCTATTGCAAATCCTACAGTTATTCCCATTTCTATATTGTTTTAATTTTGTTTGAATCAGTTGTGATTACAAGACCAGTTTGAGTTTTCTCTACCTCTTTGTCTCCTCCGCCGTAATCTATTCCCATGAAACTCATGAACGCTATTCCCATCAATCCAGTGATAATGAAAGTAATTCCTAATCCTCTCAATGGAGCTGGAATATGCGAATAACGAATTTTCTCACGAATGGCTGCAATTGCGACAATGGCAATAAACCAACCTATACCAGAACCTAGCGAGAATGCCGTAGCATCTAGAATAGTTGAATATTGACGATCTTGCATAAATAATGCGCCACCTAATATTGAGCAGTTCACAGCAATTAATGGCAGGAAAATTCCCAATGCTCCATACAATGCAGGGGCAAATTTCTCCACTAACATTTCTACCAATTGAACAATAGATGCAACAACTGCAATAAACATGATAAATGAGAGGAAACTCAAATCCAAACTTTCTAAAAATGGATCTGATGGATCTAACCATGCTAAAGCTCCTTCCTTCAACATATAATTTTCTAACAAATAATTGACCGGCACCGTTACCAACAATACAAAAATTACTGCAGCCCCAAGTCCAACGGCTGTTTTTACAGTCTTGGAAACGGCCAAATAAGAGCACATCCCTAAGAAGTAAGCGAAAATCATGTTTTCCGAGAAAATCGCTTTTACAAAAATATCTAAAGTACTATCCATAATTTCTTATTTTTTGGTCTTAATGAGATTCAACTAATTCTTTATTTCTTGAACGTTGAACCCAGATAATAATTCCAACAATTACTAATGCCATTGGAGGTAGAATCATCATATTATTGTTCATATAACCCATTGCATACAATCCGGATTCTTCTCCAGGTAATGAGCTTCCCAATAAAGGAATCCCCATTAGTGAACCTGAACCAAAGAATTCTCTAAACACTGCTACTAAAATTAGTAATCCTGCATAGCCTAAGCCATTTCCAATTCCATCCATAATAGAAGGCCACGGCTTATTAGCCATTGCGAATGCCTCAAAACGACCCATAATGATACAATTGGTAATAATCAAACCAACGAATACTGATAATTTCTCTGAAATATCAGGTAAGAATGCCTTTAATACTTCATTTACAATAATTACCAATGCTGCAACAACTACAAGTTGTACAATAATTCGAATTCTAGAAGGAATCATATTTCTCAATAAAGAAATAATTAAATTACCTAATACGAGTACAAAAAGTACTGCAATTCCCATGACGATACCTTGCTCAACCTGAACCGTAATAGCTAGTGCTGAACAGATACCTAATACTTGAATCGTAACAGGATTGTTATCTGTTAATGGATCAGTAACCAATTTCCTATTCTTCTTTGAGAATAATGGTTCACTCGGCGCTTTTGATTTTTTTTCTTCGCTCATTATTAGTCCTTTTTCAAATTATTAAAGTAAGCAATATAAGGCTTCAAACATCTGTTAACCATCTCTTGAACACCTACGGAAGTAATTGTACCTCCAGTAATTCCGTCAACCATCTTTGGATCTGCACCTGAACTGTTTTTAACAACCTCAAACTTAGTTGGCATTCCGTCTTTATCAGAAATCTCTTCTCCTAACCAACGATTAACAAAAAAGGATTGAGAGATTTCAGCACCAAGACCTGGTGTTTCACCTTTATGGCCAAAAGAGGCACCTCGAATTGTTCTCATATCTTCACCAACACAAATATTTCCCCATATAGGACCCCAAAGACCACTTCCAACAACTGGAATAATGTATACTTTCTCTCCATCTTTTTTCGCTTCAAAAAGTGGATAATTTTTATCCGTTTCAGAAATTGCCTTGTCTCTTCGTTCTTTTCTAATATCAACATTAAAAGCATCACTTCCTGCTTTGATTGATCCATTCATATCAAGAACTAGTGCAGCATCAATATTCACAAATTTATCAAACTCCTCTTCTGCATTCTTTCTGTCGATATTTGTCATTTCATCAGATGTCATCATCGCAGAAAGAATATCAATTTTCTTTTTCACTTCGGCATTTCTTTCTTGCATTGGTTTTAAACCAATAGAGAGTATTGCTAAAATTGTTCCTACAACACACACCAAGACAAAAGCAAAGCCTATAGTGTAAACGTTACTATCTTTATTAATTGCCATAATTAAACAGTTTTAAGTCTTTTTAATCTTCTTTTAACATTCGCTTGAACAACATAATGATCTATTATTGGAGCCATTACATTCATAAATAATATTGCTAACATTATTCCTTCTGGATAAGCTGGATTCAAAACACGAATCAATATCCCGAGCATACCGCCAATTAAACCATAAAGAATTTTCCCTACTCCAGTCTGAGCTGCAGTGACCGGGTCAGTTGCCATAAATACAGTTCCAAATGCAAACCCGCCAATTACGAGGTGAAAATGTGCAGGTAATTCAAGGAATTCGTTTCCTCCAACTAAATTCAATAACATTCCCATCAGATAACCACCAATAACAAATGATGCCATAATTCTAAAAGAACCAATTCCAGTAAATAGTAGAATAGCTGCTCCAATTAAGATTGCAATAACCGAAGTTTCGCCGATTGAACCTGGAATCATTCCCATGAAAGAATCGATGAAGGAATAATTATTCGTATACATTTCTATATTTTCAAATACTGGTTTATCAGACATAAATGTCGCAAGGTCACCTAATGCAGTAGAGCCTGTAAAACCATCAGCTGTATTTTCTGTTCCAGCCATCCATACTTTGTCTCCTGACATAGAAGTTGGGTAAGCAAAGAATAAGAATGCTCTAGACAATAGAGCTACATTTAGAATATTCATTCCCGTACCCCCAAAAATCTCTTTACCAATAATAACAGCAAAGGCAGTGGCTACACCAACCATCCATAATGGAACATCAGCAGGCATAATTAATGGAATCAACATTCCCGACACTAAGAAACCTTCGTGTAAAGCATGTCCGTTTTTCATGCCAAAAATAAACTCAATTGTAAGACCTACGCCATAAGAGACAGCAATTAATGGAATAACAACGAAAAGACCTGCGATGAATTTATCACCTCCATTCGACCAGAAATCTAGATTCCTGTCGCCTGCTGCTGCAACCATTTCCCAATGTCCCGTATTATAAATACCAAACAAAAGGCATGGAATCATCGCAATAATAACGGTGATCATTGTTCTTTTCAAATCTACTCCATCTCTAATGTGAGAACCTTTACTCGTAACTTGAGCAGGTGTAAACGCTAGAGTCGTGAATGACTCAAAGATTGGATTCCATTTTTCTAGTTTACCGCCTTTGGCAAACTTTGGTTCCATATTATGCACTATATTTTTTAAGAATTTCACTGTAACTAATTTTTTATTTAAACATTACATGCATTCCTCATTAATGAGGTCTAATCCCTTACGGATCTTATCTTGAATATTAATTTTTGTTGTACAAACGTATTCGCACAATGCAAAATCTTCCGGAATTACTTCATAAATCCCTAAATTCTCCATTCCATCAATATTATCAGTAATTGCTGCTTTAGCAATGTGCATTGGCATAATATCAAATGGAAATACTTTTTCCATTTCTCCAGTCATCACAAATGCTCTTTCTTCTCCATTTGTATTCGTATCTAAAGTAAATTTCTTCTTAGAAGTTAAAAACGTAGGAAATAATCGAGAATTCGAGAACTTATCAAACCCAAGTCCTAACCAACCTTCAGTTAACACAAATTTCAAGTCATCTCCCTCAGGAATAACTGTTATTTGATTTGAATAAAAGCACAGATGACCGTCTTGTGCGATTTTTGTTCCAGTTAAAACATTTCCACTAATTACACGAACATTATCACCTATAATCATTCCGTCTAACAACTCTGAAATATTTGTTCCTTGAATTACTTCGAAATATTGAGGGTCTTTTATTTCAGAACCTGTTACGGCAATAGTTCTTTTAGAAGCATAAGTCCCTGTCAAGAAATACTGACCTATCAATGCAACATCTTGTGCATTAAGCGTCCAAACGAATTCTCCTTTATTTATAGGGTCAATGTGATGAATTTGTGTTCCAACATTCCCAGCTGGATGCTTTCCATTGATTGTATTCAAGTCAACACCTTTTGCTTCTTTAAACACATCATTTGCAGGTGATTTAGCGTTTAATGTCAGATGAACTTTTCCTGATGTCAATTTAGTAAGAACGTCAAGTCCTGCTTGAAACTCCTCACTTTTACCATTTAGGACGAAATCTAAATCCGGTGCCAAAGGTGAACTATCAAAAGCCGAAATAAAAATCGCCTTTGGTTCATTCTTTGGATCTGCAACAATATCGATTGGACGTTGCCGAACAAATGGCCAAAGACCAGCGTCCAACATTTTTAATTTCACATCTTCTCCTGACATTGAAGAAATATTAATTGGTGAAGCTGCTGTAGCCTCTTGATTCTCATCTACATCAATTACTACCTCTAATATTCTTCGCTTTTCACCACGAATAATGGCTTGTACTTTTCCATTTACAGGAGATGCAAATTTGATTGATTCTCGGTACTTGTCTTTGAAGATAATTGAACCAATTCTCACTGATTCACCTTCTTTCACAAGCATTCTTGGGATCATCCCATGAAAATCTATTGGTTTTAAAGATACAGTTTTAGGAGTCTTTGCATTGGTTTTCACCTTGTTCGCTACACCTACCAATCTGATATCTAGCCCTTTTCTAAGCTTAATAGTTTTAGACATTCTTTAAAGCATTTAATATTGCAAATACAAAAATAGACAATTCATACTTATCTCGTTTAAAGCAGGGTTTCAATTTGGTTTGAATATTCAATTTAGAATGATTCTAAATAAAGGATTGATAACCGAGATTTAACATAATTTACCAACCACCATTTCAAATTTTTTACCTAAATTGGACTAAGAATACAAAATAATAAATGGCAACATTAACAACTGCTGGAGTTAAAATAAGCGTTTCTACTCAATTCAGGCAAGATTTCTCTGCCCTTAATGAAGGCGTATACTTTTTTAATTACCGCATTGATATTCAGAATTCCAATGAGTTTGATATTCAACTATTGTCTCGTGAATGGTATATTTTTGACTCTTTAAAAGAGGCATCCTTTGTGAGTGGAGAGGGTGTTATTGGCGAGCAACCTATATTAAAGCCTGGCGAGAAATACACTTACACCAGTGGTTGTGAATTATCATCTGATATTGGTATGATGAAAGGGTTTTACACTTTTAAGAAACTAAACTCCGATGACTTATTTCAAGTTTTCGTTCCAACATTTAAATTGGAATACCCAGCGAAACTAAATTAAATCACTATCATCCATCTCTTTCCATTTACCCTTCCATAAATAGAATCCAACAAATAATACAATTAATATCCCTAGAATTAAAATCCAACTGTATTTAACGCTTGAATCCTTCAACTCAAGAACTTCCTTTACTTCACTCTCTATATCAGAAATAAATTCGAGCTCTTCAATATTTAATTCTTCTTTCGCCATCAATCGTTTTGAAATTTCAGCTCTTTTATTTTCGACTTCCACCAAGCGAACTTTATCCCCTAATTCTTTGTATACAATCTCCAATAATTCGTAGGCATCATACTCATCTAACAATAGGTTGTGATTTAAAGCAATAACACGGCTTTTTTCGATTTCAATCAAAGCAGAAGAATAATCTTCAATCTCAATATAATAACTTGCGAGATTAAAATAACTCTCAACAACTTGTTTTGGCCTATTTAATTCTAATCTCAACTTTAGTGCTCTTTCAAAATAGATTAAACTCGAATCTAATTGCTTTATGCTGAAAAAAACGATTGCTTTATTTGTATATATATGAGACAATTGTACTTTTGAATCTGATTTCAAGCCATACTCTATACTTAAATCAAAATACGTCAACGACTTCTCTATATCTCCTCCATCCAAATCGACCATTGCTAAATAAGCCAAAGCATTTGCTGCGGATTCATACTTGTCAAATTTCAATGCTTCTGTTTTATATTCTAGCATCATCGATCTTCCCTTAATCGTATCTCCAAGAAGAAAATAGACCTTTGCCAAGCCTATTCCACCATTGAAATACTCTGTTTCAGAATTCGATTTTTTACCATAATCCATAGAGGCAATGTATGTCCGGATCGCATTATGATATTCGGCGGCTATTGAATACCCATTACCAATTTCATTCAATACACGAGATATATTAACCAAGTCTTTCTTCCTCTTGTAATATTCTAGACTATTTTTTAAGTACTGGATACCTCTTTTATCCTCACCTTTACGTAAATAGAAGCTACCAAGGCAGGATTCTCCGATAGCTTTTGATAACTCATGACCTTTTTCTTTATAAAGAATTGAAAGTTCTACAGCTAATATTTGTAGTGAATCAATGTCATTTTGAAGATAGACATAATACAGATCGTACGCCAATTCTGATTTCTTATAAACATCTTGCTCGGACAAAAACTCTTGATACGCCGCTTGAGATAAGCATAAGTGACTTGCTGTTAAATAAAAAATAAAATAGATAATGTTTTTCAAAACATTCGATTTAAACCATTGCAAGGGTAAACAACATTGAGTACTTTTACAACAAATATAATAAATATGTCAAACGCTCTCTTTAAAGTACCTAACGCAGTTAACGAGCCAGTTAAAGCGTACAAACCTGGATCTGATGAACTAAAAAGTCTCATGAGTCAATATAATAAGATGATTAATCAAGATCCAGTTGATGTACCTATGCATATAAATGGCGAAGAAGTTCGAACTTCTAATAAAATGCCAATGTCACCACCTCACGATCATCAAAAAATTGTTGGTCACTTTAACTATGGTGATGAAAGTCATGTAAACAAGGCTATTGATGCAGCTATGAATGCACGCGATCAATGGGCAAATTTACCTTGGGAACAAAGAGCTTCTGTCTTTTTAAGAGCCGCTGATTTACTTGCTGGACCTTTTAGAGATCGCGTTAATGCATCTACAATGGTTGCACAATCAAAAAATGTGATGCAAGCAGAAATTGATGCAGCGTGTGAATTAATTGACTTTTTCAAGTTCAATGTTCAATACATGACTCAAATATATAGTGAACAACCTGATTCTCTTCCTGGCATGTGGAATCGCTTAGAATATCGTCCATTAGAAGGATTTGTTTTCGCAATTACACCATTTAATTTCACATCTATTTGTGCAAACTTATGCGCAGCTCCTGCTATGATGGGTAATGTTGTTATATGGAAACCTGCAGAATCTCAAATGTATTCTGCACAAATAATCATGGAATTATTTAAAGCAGCTGGTGTACCGGATGGTGTAATTAACCTAATTTCTGTTGATGGCCCTGTTGCCGGAGATATTATTTTTAAACACAAAGATTTTGGAGGACTTAACTTCACTGGATCTACTGCTGTTTTCAGACATTTATGGCGTGAAATCGGAAACAACATTGCAATGTATAAGAGCTACCCTAGAGTAGTTGGTGAAACTGGTGGAAAGGATTTTATAATGGTTCATAAATCTGCAGAAGCCCATTCTGTGGCGACTGCATGTACACGTGGTTCTTTTGAATTTCAAGGTCAAAAATGTTCGGCTTCATCGCGTGCTTATATTCCTTCCAATATTTGGGATGATGTGAAAGCTATTATTATTGAGCAAGTCAAGTCTTTTAAAATGGGTTCACCTGGAGATACAACGAACTTTATTAACGCAGTTATTGATGAACGCTCCTTTGATAAAATTGCTGGTTTTATTGACTTTATTAAAGAGCAGAATGATGCTGAAATTATTATTGGTGGAAACTACGATAAATCAAAAGGATATTTTATTGAGCCTACAGTAGTTATAACATCAAATCCTAAATTCAGGACGCTTTGCGAAGAAATATTTGGACCAGTTTTAACTATTTTTGTTTATGACGAAAATGATTTTGAGGCAACATTAGATTTGGTCGACAAAACTTCTGAATATGCGCTTACTGGTGCTATTATTTCAAATGATCGTTATGCAATTAATTTAGCGATGTCTAAGCTTCAAAATGCTGCTGGAAATTTCTACATCAACGACAAACCTACAGGCGCTGTTGTTGGACAACAACCATTTGGAGGAGCTAGAGGCTCAGGGACGAATGACAAGGCTGGGGCACCTATGAACTTATTGAGATGGGTATCAGCAAGAACAATAAAAGAGACTTTTGTTCCTGCAACAGATTATAAATATCCATTCTTAGGATAGACAGATAACTATATTTATAATGCAAGGGGCGAGGTTTATTTTTCGCTCCTTCTTTTTTGTGCTCAATATGATTAGATAGCTTAAGTTCATTTGACTTCTTTTTCACTACATTTATTTATGCAATACCTTAACCAAAAAAAAGCCTCGAACGAATCGAGGCTTTTTTATTGATCTATACTTTCTTTTTCTATCTAAGGATTGACACATGGCCTGTTTTCATAAGGCGTTTGTCATTCTTAGTTTGTTTGAATTCTATCCTCCAAGTGTAAGTGCCGTCTTGAACAAGACCTTGACCTGAAAGGTAAGTTCCA
>CAJQQA010000154.1 GCA_905480355.1 uncultured Flavobacteriales bacterium
ATAAATTATTTATTATTATCACAATGAGCAAAGGTACAGTAAAGTTTTTCAACGAATCAAAAGGTTTTGGTTTCATAGTTGAAGAAGAATCAGAAAAAGAACATTTTGTACACGTTACAGGATTAATCGATGAGATTAAAGAAGGTGACGATGTAGAGTTCGAATTAAAAGAAGGTAAAAAAGGACTTAACGCAATTGACGTAAAAGTTGTTTAATATTTGAATTAATTTCTAAGCCTGTTTGTCTAAGACAAACAGGCTTTTTTTTTGTTCAAATTTTCAATTATAGAAATGGTAATTTAAGCATTCAATGTTAATGGTAAAGGTTACTTTTTAATGAATTTCAGTTATATTTGAAACATAAAGCCAAACATGAAGATTTTTTTATCAGTTATTATTTTTACCCTAGTAATTAGTAGGGCTTTTGCTCAACCCTATAAAACTATAAAGACCTACAAACCATACAATTGGATGGTTGGAATTAGTTGGTCTGCGATTGATGATGATGGGCGTCCATTTAATGCCCTTTTTAATTTACCAAACTGGAATTACGAAATGTACCCTACTCGATTATCTTTAGATAAATATTTTAAATATGGATGGAGTCTAGAAGGGGTGGCAACTTACACAAATTATCTAGGTGGCAAGCTAGTTAATGGTAAGCTGGAAGCTTCTGGAGCTTTTTTTTCCTTTGATGTTAATGGAAAGTATAGTTTTTATAATCAATATGCGCCAAAAGCTAGATGGATAGACCCTTACTTTACTTTTGGTCTTGGATATACTTATAGGTCTAATGCATTCACCGAAAATCATATTCCTAACTTAAACTTAGGCTTTGGAATAAATTTTTGGATCGCTAAAGGTTTTGGCATCCAAATACATTCGAATGCCAAATTTGGTGTTTACCCTCGTTTTTGGAATACAAATACAAATTACTTGCAACATTCAATTGGTATAGTATATAGATGGGGAGAAGGAAGTATAAAGAATTCTCCTAAAGAGAAAAAACAATACAAGTGGACCAAAGACAAACAACGTCACAAGACTAAAACAGGGCACTAAATATTCGAAATAGATAGAATAACTCATTTGGAACAAAAATCGATTGAAATAAAAGGTGCTAGAATGCACAATTTGAAAAACATTGATGTTAAAATTCCGCATGGGAAATTTACAGTTATTACAGGATTATCTGGTTCTGGTAAGTCTTCATTAGCCTTTGACACTCTATATGCTGAAGGACAAAGACGTTACATTGAAAGTCTATCCTCTTACGCTCGACAATTTTTAGGGAAATTAAATAAGCCCGAAGCTGATTATATAAAGGGAATTGCACCCGCAATTGCAATAGAACAAAAGGTATCTACAAATAATCCGAGATCAACGGTTGGTACAAGTACAGAAATATATGATTATTTAAAAGTTCTTTTTTCTAGAATCGGTAAAACATATTCTCCAACTTCAGGTGAAATCGTTAGAAAACATACTGTCACAGATGTTATAGACTTTTTACAAAAGCAGGAAGTCAACTCAAAACATGTCATTCTTTCTCCATTAATTGGATTTAAAAAATATGGCGAACAACGACAAATTGAGATTCTTAAAAAACAGGGTTACGTTCGTTTATTCTTAAATAGCGAATTTATTTTGATTGAGGATATTATCAAAGACTTACCGAGTAATATTAGTAAATCCATGCTTGTCATTGACAGAATTTCTGTGAATTTCTCAGATGAAGATAATATTTCAAGATACGGAGATTCAATCTCATTAGCTTTTGCAGAAGGTGAAGGTGTCTGTATTCTTCATTCGGTTGAATCTAAAGAAAGTACAAGCTTTTCTAATCGATTTGAATTAGATAACATACTTTTCACTGAACCTAACGAACACTTTTTCACCTTCAATAATCCTTTTGGGGCTTGTAGAAAATGTGAAGGCTTCGGCGTTGTCATTGGGATAGACTCTAATTTGGTCATTCCAAACAAAGAACTCAGTCTTTTTGAAGGTGCAGTTATGCCGTGGAAAGGAGAAAAAATGAGTAGATACAAAGATCAGTTTATTGAAAAGGCTATTGATTTTCCTATTCATCGTCCAATTAATGAACTCACTGATTCGGAATTGGATCTCTTATGGAATGGAGCCAAGGGAATCAAAGGAATTAATCAATTTTTCAAGTTTGTAGAAAGCAAATCTTATAAAATTCAATACCGCGTTATGCTTTCTCGCTACCGTGGTAAAACTGGCTGTCTAGACTGCAGAGGTACTCGACTAAGAAAAGATGCTGCGTATGTTAGAATTAATGATAAATCAATTATGGACATTGTGATGATGCCAATTGAAGAGGCATTGACTTTTTTCGAAAATTTGGCGCCGAATAAACATGATATTCAAATTACGAAGCGAATTCTACCTGAAATCACCAATAGATTACAGTTTTTAAAAGAAGTTGGATTGGGATATTTAACCTTAAACAGAGCTTCTGGAACACTTTCTGGTGGAGAATCACAAAGAATTCACTTGGCAACCTCTCTTGGCAGCAGTCTAGTAGGTGCGATGTATGTTCTAGATGAGCCATCTATTGGTTTACACCCAAGGGACACGGAAAAATTAATTAATGTCTTACATGCTCTCAGAGATCTTGGTAACACTGTAATTGTGGTTGAACACGAGGAGGACATGATGAAATCTGCAGATGAAATCTTAGACATTGGACCACTAGCAGGCGCATATGGTGGAGAAATTGTTTTTCAAGGGAATCATAAAAAATTGATTAAAGCGAAAAATAGTCTGACAGCAGATTATTTAACCGGCAAACAAAAAATTCTTGTTCCAAAGAAAAGAAGAACCTCAAAAAATAAATTGACCATCAAAGGTGCTCGACAATTTAACTTGAAAAATATAGACATTAACTTTCCCTTGCATAGCTTAATATGTGTAACTGGGGTTAGTGGGTCAGGCAAATCTACATTGGTCAAAGAAGTTTTACTTCCCGCAGTAAAGAGAGAGCTTGGTATTTATGGAGACCAACTTGCTGATTTTAAATCATTTTCTGGCGACATGCAACATGTTAAAGCAGTTGAATTTGTCAATCAAAATCCAATTGGAAAATCATCAAGAAGTAATCCAATTACATATGTTAAGGCGTTTGACGATATTCGTGACTTATTCTCACGGCTCCCATTAGCAAAAGTTCGAGGCTATAAACCAGGTTTCTTCAGTTTTAATGTCGATGGAGGAAGATGTGAAGTCTGTGATGGTGAAGGGGAAATTACAGTGAGTATGCAATTCATGGCTGATGTGCATTTGACTTGTGAACAATGTAAAGGTTCACGCTACAAAATGGAAGCATTGGAAATTGAGTACAAAGATAAATCAATAGCTGATTTACTGCAAATGGATATTCAATCTGCCTATGATTTCTTTCACTCCGGAATCGAGAACATAGAGAAAAAAATTGCAGCGAAAATTGAACCTTTAGTTAAAGTAGGATTGGGATATTTAAAATTAGGGCAACCTTCAAGTACTTTAAGTGGTGGAGAGGCTCAACGAATTAAATTAGCTTCTTTTCTTTCGAAGGGAACGAAGGCCGCTCCTACTCTATTTATTTTTGATGAGCCAACAACAGGATTGCATTTTCACGATGTTCAAAAATTATTAATCGCTTTTAATGAACTTATTGACAAAGGTCACTCAATCATAGTTATTGAACACAATCTTGACGTAATTAAGTGTGCAGATCACATTATAGACATAGGCCCAGAAGGTGGAAATAAAGGTGGTGAAATAATGTTCACAGGTACTCCCGAAGAAATTATCAAATCAAAAAAAAGTGTGACCGGATTCTACCTTGAAGAAAAACTTCATTAAGATTCTTTTTCAGGTCTCCAACCTTCTGTTTTTGCTATAATAGCGGATACTGTAGCATCACTTGTTACATTTACAACTGTTCTGCACATATCTAAAATCCGATCGACTGGGAAAACAATTGCGACCCAAAGAGGATTTAAGCCTATTGAATCAAGAACAATCATCAACATAATAAGACCAGCACTTGGAACAGCAGCAGCACCGATTGATGCTAAAGTCGCAGTAGCAACAATCCCAACTTGTTGAAGCAAAGATAAATCTACATCATGATATTGAGCCAAGAAAATTACAGCAATCGCCTGATACAAAGATGTACCGTCCATATTAACGGTTGCCCCAATTGGTAAAACAAAATCACTAACTTTTTCAGGAACTTTTAAATTATCATTGACACATTCTATTGTGATAGGAAGCGTTGCAGCACTTGAACTGGTAGAAAACGCTAAAAACTGTGCAGGACTGAGTCCTTTATAGAACTGTGAATAACCGATTTTTACTCCAAAAATACGCAACAATAGAGGGTAAAAACCAAAGAGCATAAGCATTAATCCACCAAAGACTAATAATGTATAATAACCCAAAGCTATAAATATTTCTAACAGTTCATCGAGAGTATCTGCTGACTTAGCAAGAACACCAGCCATTAAGCAAAACACAAAAAAAGGAGCAAAATTCATAACCATATGAACCATTTTTATGAAAATTTCATTCATGTTATCAAAAAATGACCGAACAGTTTTTGTCTTTTCTGCTGGCATTAATATCATTGCAATACCAAAAAACAATGCGAAGAAAATAACCTGAAGCATTAACTTTCCATCTCCTAAGGCCTGAATGATATTACTTGGGACCATATCTACCAATGGCTTTAGAGGGCCTTCATCCTTTGTTGAGTTTTTTAGTGCATTCTTTTGTTGAATCTTCTGATATTCCTCCGTTTCCATGTCAGAGTTAATTTTCTGACGAATTTCTTGTAATTTCTCAACAGAAGATGAAGCCATTAAATTTCGACCATCTTTGACTTCTATATTGTTATCAAAAGCCCAAACTTCGTATTCTAATCTGTGATTATTTCTTGTTTCTTCATTCGATTGAACACCAGGGCCAAAGAAATTGACCAATAACAACCCTACGGTTACAGAAAAAACAGTCGTAATTAAGTACATCCCTAAAGTTTTCGCTCCCATTCTTCCTAATTTGGCAGGATCGCCTAAGCCAGCTACACCTGTAACTATAGAAAACAAAACCAACGGAACAGCAATAAATTTTAGTATGTTGATGAAAATAACACCGAATGGATCAATCCAGTTTCCTGTAAATTCGTTCCATCCCATAGCTCCTGAAATAATAGACCATATTATTCCAAAAATCATCGCGATTAATATCTTCCAGTGTAATGCTAATTTTTTCATGCCATGAAGTTAAGAAAATGATTGAAATTCTGGAGGAACCGAAATAAAGAAAAAAATAGCTAATTACTTATTCTTTTCTTTAGCAGTAAGGGATAAATTTTCAATTATTAATATCTTGGGTTACTTATTCTTAGTTTTCATATGAAACATCGAGCAGGTTAAATGTTCGAGACAAACAATCACAATAAAATGATGGAACAATTCAATCACTTATTATCATATAAAATGCTAATTTAGACTTTGGTTTATCTGCGGGTGAATCAAAAGCGAAATTATTAAAACAAACCCCGTATTTTGGTAGACACTATTTAAATTGCAGGTAAATTTGACAAAAATTTACGGACTATTGAAGCTATTGCTATAGCCTATTTCAAAAATCAAATGCGAAGAATATAGTGGGGTTAATTATGTATGCGCTTAAAAATATGTCCTATAAATGCTAATATAATTACTGCTTAAACTCAAACATAACACAATTCAAAGTTTTGATTCAATCCATCACAATACATCAATACTTAGAAGAATATATCAATATTCCGCTTGTTGATGTTCGCTCTCCTGGAGAATTTGCACAAGGTCAACTCCCTTTAGCTCTAAATGTTCCATTGTTCTCAAATGAAGAAAGAGCAATTGTTGGAACAGCTTATAAAAAGCAATCAAAGGAGAAGGCAATGGAAATCGGATTAAAATTTGTACAACCTAAACTTCAATCATTTATTGATGAATGCAAGCGAATCGAAAAGAATGAAAAAATAATCATCCATTGCTGGCGAGGAGGATTAAGAAGTAAATCATTCGCAGAACATCTATCGAATAATGGATTCACTAAAGTATTCTTACTTGAAGGGGGCTACAAGAGCTTTAGAACGCACGTACTTTTAACATTCAAAAGCAATTATAACTTAATTGTCCTAGGCGGATACACTGGCTCTGGTAAAACAGAAACGCTGCATGAATTAGAAAATTTAGGAGAACAAATCATTGACCTCGAAATGCTTGCGAATCATAAAGGGTCAGCGTTTGGAGGCTTAGGAGGGATTACACAATCATCAACTGAGCAGTTTGAAAATAATATATTCTGGGAATGGAAAAACTTAGACAAAGATCGATTAATATGGATTGAAGATGAAAGTCGCAACATTGGGCGCGTTTTTCTCCCGCAAGATCTTTATGCAAATATTCGTTTTCAAAATACTATTTTCATGGAAATCCCGGTCGATAAAAGAGCGGTTTTTCTAAAATGCGGTTATTCTGAAATACCTCATAAATCTCTGGAAGATGCCATTTTAAAAATAGGGAAGAAAATTGGAAATGAGAATGTACAATTGGCTATTCAGGAACTAGAGAAAAGAAACTATATTAATGTCGCAAAAATAGCTCTTAAATACTATGACAAAAGGTACCTTCACGGATTAAATAAGCGAAACAAAGATACTGTCTCGATTTTGCAATTCAGAGATGTTGACCCCCTAATAAACGCAGATAAATTACGTAAATATGTCTCAAGAAAAGCCTAAAATAAAATTAACCAAATATAGCCACGGAGCAGGTTGTGGTTGTAAAATATCTCCAAAAGTATTATCTGAAATGCTTCAAACAAACATTCCTGCTATACCTGACGCACGGCTACTTGTTGGTAACGACACTAGAGATGATGCTGCAGTTTATGACATGGAAAATGGAACAGCAATTATCAGTACAACTGATTTCTTTATGCCCATCGTGGATGATCCTTTTACTTACGGAAAAATTGCAGCAACAAATGCGATAAGCGATATATATGCTATGGGCGGCACTCCCCTCTTAGCAATTGCGATTCTTGGTTGGCCGATTGATAAATTAGCTCCCGCAATTGCGCGCGAAGTTTTAGAAGGTGGTCGAGAAGCCTGTAAAGAAGCTGGAATACTTTTGGCAGGAGGACACAGTATTGATAGTCCTGAACCCATTTTTGGACTCGCCGTTACTGGTTCTGTTAATGTTTCTGACTTGAAAAGAAATGACACTGCTAAAAAAGGATGTAAATTGTTTTTAACAAAGTCACTTGGTGTTGGAATTCTAACAACAGCTCAAAAAAAAGGCCTACTCCTGGCAAAAGATGAAACTAGAGCGGTAGATTCAATGATACTGCCAAATAAAATTGGTCAAGATTTATCAAAACTCTCAGGATTAATGGCAATGACTGATGTTACAGGATTTGGATTACTTGGTCACCTAACTGAAATGTGTGAGGGTAGTGAACTCTCCGCAATTATTCATTTTAATCAGGTTCCAACCATCGAAGGAATTGATTATTACATCGAAAAAGATTGTATTCCTGGAGGGACTCATAGGAACTGGAGTAGCTATGGAGATAAGGTTCAACTTAAAAAAGAAGAGATGAAGCTCATTTTATGCGATCCTCAAACAAGTGGTGGTCTGCTTATTGCCGTTGCAGATGAAGATATTAATGAGACAATTAGTTTACTCAAAGAACAACAGCTTGAAGCGCATTATTTTGGAGAATTAGTAGAGCAAACCGACCAACTAATAACTGTATTGTGATAAAATATCTGATCCTTTCACTTTATTTTTTAACAATAAGCAATTCTGTATCTTCTCAGAAATTGATTGATGTTAAAAGCTATTTCTTTAAATTAATCATTACTGATTCGAGTGATGTAATTCGTGTTCGTGAAGTTATCTCTGTTGATTTTGTTGAGGAATGTAACTTTTTTGAGTTGGATCTAAACAATTTAAATGCCGATAACAAAGGAATGGTTGTTCATTCAATACAACGAGACAGAATGAAATTGAATTTTGACCACTCTAATGATAAACTAAAAATTAATACTGGAATAAATAAAAAGGGAACTAATAGTGAGTTTCTCATTAGTTATAGTGGTATTCCTGAAGATGGATTAGTTATTGGCGAGAATAAATACAAAAACAGAACCATATTTGGTGACAATTGGCCAAAAAGAGCTCGTAATTGGTTAGCAACAGTAGATCATCCATCTGATAAAGCACTAGTGGATTTTGAAGTTATAGCTCCTGCTCACTATACCTGCATATCAAATGGAAAGCTTATGGATGTTACTTCATTAGACAAGGATTATACTGCTTCTTTCTACTCTTCAGAACATGAATTACCAACAAAAGTTATGGTCATTGGTTTAGCTGATTTTACTATTGACACAGTGCCTTCAAAAAACACTTTCCCTATTACAAGTTGGGTATATAAAGAAGATCAAATTAATGGATTCGATGACTTAAAAGTTACTGTTGATCCATTGACTTTTTTCATTAATAATATCGGTCCATATCCTTTTGAAAAATTAGCAAATGTTCAATCAACTACTAGATATGGAGGTATGGAGAATGCTGGTTGTATTTTTTATGATGAGCATGCCGTGAAAGGTGATAATTCTATGGAAAACCTGATAGCACATGAAATTGCACATCAATGGTTTGGTAACTCAGTAACGGAGTCAGATTGGAAACATTTATGGCTAAGCGAGGGTTTTGCAACTTACATGACCAATACCTACCTCCAAAATAAATATGGAATTGCAAAAA
>CAJQQA010000155.1 GCA_905480355.1 uncultured Flavobacteriales bacterium
GCTTTTTTGCTGGTGGGGCCAATGATAATAGAGGATGGCGTGCAAGATCGTTAGGTCCTGGAGCTTATAAGTATTATCTAGATACGAATAGAACAGCCACACAAATCGGTGATATTCGCTTAGGCTCGTCAATTGAGTACAGGTTTGCATTTAGCTCTTTAGTTAAAGGAGGACTTTTTATTGATGCAGGAAATGTATGGTCTATTTTTGAAGATAAGAATAGAATTGGTGGACAGTTTTCAAAGAATTGGTTCAATGAAATTGCTTTGGCAGCTGGTTTCGGTTTAAGATTTGACCTTGATTATTTTATCGTAAGGGTCGATATTGGTTTCCCAATTAAAAATCCAGCTCTACCCAAAGAAGCGCAATGGGTTTTTAACTCCAGGAAAGCTTATAATGATGAAGGTTTAGCGAAGTTTGGAACTGATTACAAATCGTTTTTGCCTTTACCTTTTATTCCCGCGTTTCACTTCGGAATTGGTTATCCGTTCTAGAGAAATGCGTATTTCATTATTTTATGCATTTCAACCCAAGCAATAAATAGCGGCTTTTCTCCCCATGATTCAGTTTTTAGCCATAGATCAACTCCTTCACGCTTAAAAACAACTATAAAAGCATCTATTGAATTAGAGGAAATTAGTTTTTTATCTGCAGCTGAAAGTTTAATTGAGTTCAGCTCCGCATAAGTTTCAGCCTTTTTCTCAAAAAACGTAATCGCATTTTTCGTTTTATGTGGATCAATAATATTTACATAATGCACGTTCTCACCAGTCTCAGCATTATAGAGGTAATAGCGGTTTTGACTTTCCTCAAAATCAATGCAATTGCAAAAAATGTGAATTTGGATGTGCTTTCCTTTCTGAACATAACCAAATTGTCCAATACAAAAATCAGCTTCTTTTAAATCTTGTATTTGTGCTTGAAGATGCGTATTGATTTTATCAGCATTTTCTTGGCTTCGCTCAATTACTACAACAGGATAGAGCATACCATTTTCAAATGAAGCATCATTAAATTTAACGCGCTGAATTTGGGTCAATGAAATACTAGAAATGAATAAAACGATGATCAATTGAATAATCTTCATAATAGTTAATTTATGTGCATTAGTAAATATACGAATATATAGTAAGCAATTTTGTTACCAAATAAATGAGCGAAGCTACAAATCAAGAATTTTGAGATTAGCAAACCTTAATAAAACTGTTTTAGAACCATGATTAGGGAAGAAAATAACAGCCTTTCTATCTGAGCCATTGCCATCTAATTTAATTATTTTCCCTCTCCCAAAACGATCATGTTCAACATTATAACCAACTTTTACATCAATCTCGGATGAACCTTTGATAGAAGATCTTGATTCTATTTTATTGATTGGTTTTAATGACTTTGAAGTGAAAGATTTGTTTAATCCGCCAGTGAATGGAGTATTGTAACTTGATTTGC
Source organism: uncultured Flavobacteriales bacterium (assembly GCA_905480355.1). Classification (GTDB taxonomy): domain Bacteria; phylum Bacteroidota; class Bacteroidia; order Flavobacteriales_D; family Crocinitomicaceae; genus UBA4466. The sequence continues at coordinate 1,447 of CAJQQA010000155.1, forward strand.
GTTTATTTAAAGACCTACCAGCTGAACGTTTAGGTGTCTCAAAGGTTAAAAACTTATCATCAATTTCATCAATAAAGCGACTCGCCTCACATGTAATTAAATTACCCCATTGAAACCTGGAATTTGAATATGATAGTGTACATGTTGATTTTGCACGTGTTATTGCAACATAAAATAAACGTCTTTCTTCTTCCAATTCTGTTCTGGAATTTAAGGCCAATTGAGAAGGGAACAAATTCTCCTCTAATCCCACCAAATGAACATGTTTAAACTCAAGTCCTTTACTTGAATGAATTGTCATTAGAGTCACATGATTCTTATCTGTGCCTTTGTCTTCGTCAGCATCTGTGAGAAGGGCGACATCCATCATAAATTCCGACAAGGATTTCGATTCTCCATCCGCTTGATTCGCAACAAAAGTTTGAATTGCAGAAATTAACTCCTCGATGTTTTGATAACGTTCCACTTCTTCAGGACCTTTGTCCTTGTCTGAATGCAATTCTTTTAATATCCCAGATGTTTTAGCAATTTCGTGCGCTAATATATTTGCGTCTAATTGATTTAATTGCGCACTAAAGCTCTGAATCATTGTTGCGAATTCAGTCATCTTATTTTTGGCCCCTGCATTAATATCAACAGGGTAAGTAGCGAAATCGGTAATAACGTCCCAGAAGCTAACTCCATATTGATTTGCTGCGATAATTACATTTTGCAGTGAAGTCTTACCTATGCCGCGTTTTGGGTAATTAATGACTCTTTTAATCGCTTCATTGTCATGAGGGTTAGCAGTAAGTCGGAAATAAGCGAGTAAATCTTTTATTTCTTTTCTTTGATAAAATGATAGCCCACCATAAATTTTATAAGGAATATTTAATTTCCTTAAGGTCTCCTCAAATGTTCGAGATTGTCTATTTGTTCTATAGAGAATGGCGAAATTCTGGTAAGAGATTCCTTCAGATTTACTTTTATCGTAAATCTTATTAATAACAACTTTACCTTCCTCATTATCTGTAAGGGTTCGAATAACGCTGATTTTGTCCCCTTCAGAATTATCGGTCCAAACTGTTTTTTTTATTTGATCTTTATTTCGAGCAATAACGCCATTTGCAGCTTGAACAATATTCTTAGTGCTTCTATAGTTTTGTTCAAGTTTAAAAAGTTTAAAATCCGGGTAGTCTTTTTTGAAATTAAGAATGTTTTGAATGTTTGCTCCACGGAAGGAATAAATACTTTGAGCATCATCACCTACTACACAAATGTTTTCATAAACAGCGGCAAGTTTCTTAACAATAAGGTACTGCGAGAAGTTTGTATCTTGATACTCATCAACAAGAATATATTTAAATTTTTGTTGGTAGTGACTTAATACTTCGGGGAAATCTCGAAGTAATATATTTGTTTGGTACAATAAATCATCGAAGTCCATTGCTCCTGCATTGAAGCATCGTTTGGCATAAGAACGATAAATTCTTGTCATTTCTGGCCGTTTTGCCATTTGATCCTCTTTTTGGATATTTAAATTATTCTTATAATCCTCGGGTGAAATCAAATTATTTTTTGCGGAAGAAATTCTACCTAAAACATTGCCCGTTTTATATGCTTTCTCATCGAGATTAAAGCCTTTAATTATTTCTTTTAATAAACTTTTAGAATCCTGTGTGTCGTAAATGGTAAAATTTGTTGGGTAACCAAGTCGATCAGCATTGAATCTAAGAATTCTAGAGAAAACAGAGTGGAATGTTCCCATTGTTATGTTTCGTGCTTCTCCATCTCCAACAATTTCGGCAATACGATCAGTCATTTCTCGTGCAGCTTTATTGGTAAACGTCAATGCCATAATGTTAAATGGATCAGCACCCTTATGAATCATATGCGCTATTCGATAGGTTAAAACTCTCGTTTTCCCAGATCCTGCACCTGCAATTACCATTGTCGGCCCGTCGATATTCTCAACTGCGACACGTTGATTCTCATTTAATTCTTCGAGATAATTCATCAATATCTTTTTTATATGGGAATGACAATAAGGGGCAGTTAAGGTCATTTTGCTAACAAAAGTAAAAAATCTAACTGTTTTATGAGAGGTATATAACCAAAAAAAAATGCGTTACACAACTATTTATATTGGGGGCACACGATTAATTATTATTTTTGTAATCTTAAATTTATTTAAACAATAAAAAATGAGTTACGAAATTAAGCCAGGTGTTGCAACTGGAGAGAGTGTACAAGTGATTTTTAATCATGCTAAGAAACACGGTTATGCATTACCTGCGATTAATGTAACAAATACAAGCTCAGTGAACGCTGTGATGGAAGCAGCTTCAATGATGAATTCACCTGTTATTATTCAATTTTCAAACGGTGGAGCACAATTTTATGCTGGTAAAGGCTTGGTTGATGATAACTTTAAGGCAAGTATTGCTGGTGCAGTTTCTGGTGCAAAGTATATTCATGATATGGCGGAATTATATGGTGCAACTGTTATTATACACACAGACCATGCTGCAATGAAATTACTTCCTTGGATTGATGGACTATTAGATGCTAGTGAAACTTATTATGCGCAACATGGCAAGCCGCTTTATAGTTCTCATATGATTGATTTATCGGAGGAATCTTTAGAAGAAAATATCGGTATTTGTAAGACTTATTTAGAAAGAATGAGCAAAATGGGAATGACTTTAGAAATAGAATTAGGAATTACTGGTGGCGAAGAAGATGGCGTTGATAATACAGATGTCGATTCTTCTAAGTTATATACGCAGCCATCAGAAGTTGCTTATGCTTATGAAGAATTATTAAAAGTAAGTCCTCGATTTACAATTGCAGCATCTTTTGGGAATGTTCATGGCGTTTATAAGCCAGGGAATGTTCAATTGACACCGAAGATATTAGATAATTCACAAAAATACATTGAAGAGAAATTCGGGACTGAATCAAATCCTGTTGACTTTGTTTTTCATGGTGGATCAGGTTCTACACTTGAAGAAATTAGAGAAGCGATAGGTTACGGTGTTGTTAAGATGAATCTTGATACAGACCTGCAGTTTGCTTTTACAGAAGGTGTAAGAGATTATATTGGAAAGAACATGGAATACATTAAAACTCAAATTGGAAACCCAGATGGGGGTGATTTACCGAATAAAAAGTATTACGATCCAAGAAAGTGGACAAGAGAAGGGGAATTAACATTTATCAAAAGATTAGAGAAAGCTTTTTCTGATTTGAATAATGTGAATTCATTAGTTAAATAGACATTTATTATCAAGCTATGAGTTGGTTTAAAAGAAATAAAGAGGGAATTACAACCTCAACAAAGGAAAAGAAAGAAACCCCTGAAGGATTATGGCAAAAATGTTCTAACTGTAAGGCTATTTTTGCTTCGGAAGATCTGAAAGAGAACTATTACGTTTGTGATCGATGTAATCATCACGAGAGAGTTGGTTCTCAAGAATATTTCGATATTATTTTTGATGAGGGCAAGTATAAAGAGTTGAATGCAAAATTAGTTTCAGGAGATCCTTTAAAGTTTTCTGACACTAAAAAGTATACTGACCGTGTTAAGGCATCTCAAGAAAAAACAGGATTGAAGGACGCTATTCGAACTGCTCATGGTAAGTTGGATGGTGAAGATTTTATCGTTGCAGCAATGGATTTTTCATTTATCGGTGGTTCTATGGGGTCAGTGATGGGAGAGAAGATAGCAAGAGCAATTGATATGGCCATTAAAACGAAATGTCCATTCATGATTATTTCAAAATCAGGTGGTGCACGAATGATGGAAGCTGGATTGTCTTTAATGCAAATGGCAAAAGTATCGGGAAAACTTGGTCAATTGGCTGAAGCTGGATTGCCATATATTTCTTTCTTAACAGATCCTACAACAGGTGGTGTAACAGCTTCTTTTGCAATGCTTGGAGATATAAATATTGCAGAACCTGATGCTTTAATAGCTTTTGCAGGACCTAGAGTTGTTAGAGAAACGATTGGGCGTGATTTACCTGATGGCTTTCAAACGTCTGAATTCGTTTTTGAGCATGGTTTCCTTGATTACATCGTGGAAAGATCTGATTTAAGAGATACTTTGGCGCTTTCATTGAAGCTTTTTAGATCATAAAAGTTAAAAAATAATAAACAAGGCTTGTAATAAGGATAAATTACTTATCTTTGCGCCTCGGTTGCTGAAAGGTCAGGACCATACATAAAAATTATTTAAATAAATATTCGAATGTATTTAGATTCAAAATCAAAAACAGATATCTTCAAAAAACACGGAGGTTCTGAAACAAACACTGGTTCTTCAGAAGGACAAGTAGCATTATTTTCTTACAGAATTTCTCATTTAACTGAGCATTTGAAGAAAAATCGTAAAGATTACGCTACGCAAAGAGCACTACAATTATTAGTTGGTAAGCGAAGAAGCTTATTGGATTATTTGAAGAAGAAGGATATTGAAAGATATCGTGCAATCGTTAAAGAATTAGGATTACGTCGTTAATCTTACTTAACATATAATAAAATTGGGGGGCAATCGAGTGTATTCGACTGCCCTTCTTTATAAAGTAAAATTATGGTTTGCGCTCCATAAGAAATTAATGAAATAGAATTAAGTGCAATAAACAAGTAAATAAATAAATATGAATATAGGAATAACAAAGTCCATCACTATCGGAGGGAAAGAAATTTCCATCGAGACTGGAAAGTTAGCTAAGCAAGCTGACGGTGCCGTAGTGTTACGAATGGGCGACACAATGATTCTTGCAACAGTGGTTGCAGGTAAAGAGGCGAGAGAAGGAGTAGATTTTCTCCCAATGACAATTGACTACAAAGAGAAATTTGCTGCTGACGGAAGAATCCCAGGTGGATTTTTTAGAAGAGAAGCTAGACCATCAGAAAGAGAAATCTTGGTGATGAGAATCGTAGATAGAGCGTTAAGACCGCTTTTTCCAGATGATTTTCATGCTGAAGTTCAAGTTATGATGCAATTGATTGCTTATGATGGTGTAAATAGCCCTGACGCTCTAGTTGGATTTGCTGCATCAACCGCAATTGCAGTTTCTGATATCCCATTCAACGGACCAATGTCTGAAGTGCGTGTAGGTAGAATCGACGGAGAGTTTATCATTAATCCAACTTTGGAGGAAATGGCAGCTTCAGATATCGATTGTATGATTGCAGGTACTATTGACAACATTGTCATGGTAGAGGGTGAAATGAAAGAGATTCAAGAGGACGAAATGGTTGAAATCATCAAAGTAGCTCACGAGTCGATTAAATTGCAATGTCAATTCCAATTGGACATGGCTGCTGAAATACCAGGATCTACTCCAAAAAGAACTTACAATCATGAAGATCACAATGATGATGTTCGTGCTAAGGTAATGGATGCATGTTACGCAAAATGTAAAGCAGTAGCTGAGCAAGGTTTAGCTTCTAAAGAAAAAAGAGCTGAATTATTCGGCGAAATTAAAGATGACTATATCGCATCTCTTTCTGAAGATGAATTAACACTTGAAGGAAAATATATATCTGTATACTATAAGGCTGCAATGAAAAAGGCAGTTAGAGATACAATGTTGAATGACAACATCCGTTTGGATGGTCGTAAATTCGATGAGATTCGTCCAATCTGGGCAGAAGTTGATTACTTACCAAGAGCTCACGGTTCTGCTGTGTTTACTCGTGGTGAAACTCAATCTTTAACAACACTTACTTTAGGTGGTAAAATGGATGAGCAAAGAATTGATGATGTTACATTTACAGGAACTGTTCCATTTATGTTGCATTATAACTTTCCTCCATTTTCAACTGGTGAGGCAAGAATGTTGAGAGGTACTTCACGTCGTGAAGTGGGACATGGTAACTTAGCATTAAGAGCTTTGAAGCCAGTTCTTCCAGATGATAATTCTTACACAATTCGTTTAGTGTCTGAGATTTTAGAATCTAACGGTTCTTCATCAATGGCAACTGTTTGTGCTGGTACGCTGGCATTAATGGACGGAGGTGTTCAAATTAAGGCACCAGTTTCTGGTATTGCAATGGGATTAGTCGCAGAAGGAGATAAATTTGCGGTATTGTCTGATATTTTAGGTGATGAAGATCATTTAGGAGATATGGATTTTAAAATTACAGGTACTACAGCTGGAATCACTGCTTGCCAAATGGATATCAAGGTAGACGGTCTTCCTTATGAAGTTTTAACAAAAGCACTAATGCAAGCGAAGGCAGGACGTCTACATATCTTAGACAAGATTGTTGATACTATCGCTAAGCCAAACGCTGAATTGAAACCTCAAACTCCACGTATCGAAGCATTTGTAGTGCCGAATGATATGATTGGCGGTATTATCGGACCTGGTGGAAAGATTATCCAACAAATGCAAAAAGACACGAATACCAACATTACTATCGAAGAACTTGAAAGCGGAGAAGGTAAAGTTCAAATCATGTCTAACAATGCTGACGACATGGCAGCTGCAGTTAAGATGATCAAGCAAATCGCATTCCCACCAACTGTTGAAGAAGGTGCTGAGTACGAAGGGAAAATTAAATCTTTACAAGCATACGGTGTATTCGTTGAGATTCTTCCTGGAGTTGATGGATTGATACATATTTCTGAATTTGCACACGAACGCATCACTAAGATGGAAGATGTTTGTAAGGAAGGAGATGTTGTTAAGTTTAAGGTAGTAAGTAGAGATGCTAAAACGAAGAAGTGGAAACTTTCTCGTAAGGTTCTTTTGCCAAAGCCTGAAGCAACTCAAGCTTAAGATAAATAGTTTAAATATAAAAATGGCTCTGAGAAATCAGAGCCATTTTTTTTGTGCTCAAGATTTTCTGAAATAAAAAATGTATTTTTAATGAATAGAGGAAATGAAACAGTTTGGTTTTTTAATTTCGCCATCAAATTCTATGAGTCGATTTACATTACTACCGTCTAAAAAGAAATCACAGTTAAGAGCCAAATACAGGCAATTAAGTAATTCCTTTTTGATTGAAAAGTAGTTTTAATATTCAAATTACCCATCTTACAAATCTTAAATCTTCAAATTCTTACTACCTTTAAAACTTCTTTTAGAGATTATTTTATATGGATTATTTGATTTTACTTCTTGGCCTTGCTGTTCTTGTTTTAGGTGGAGATTTTTTGGTAAGAGGAGCGGTAGGATTTTCTCGTACCATGAGGATTTCGCCACTTGTAATTGGTATGACCGTTGTTGCATTTGGTACTTCAGCACCTGAATTATTGGTGAGTTTGAAAAGTGCGTTAGCTGGGAACTCAGGAATCGCGATTGGAAATGTCGTTGGCTCAAACATTGCTAATATTGCTCTCGTTCTGGGGGTTACGGTTTTAATATTTCCTATTTTCACAGATCGACAGACGAAAATTGTAGACTATCCAATGCTGATTGGAGCTACTTTGCTATTCTATCTATTTTCATTGGATGGCTTATTAGAGTTTTATGAGGGGTTAATTTTCATGAGTATCCTAATCATTTTTATAGCTCTACTTATCTCTCATTCAAGGAAAAGAACCAAATTACAAGATATAGAAGATGATCATCTTATCGAGGATGATGATTCTGACCCAACGAAATCAGCAAAGAAAAAAGCTTCTTTTTGGAAATCAATGTTCTTCCTATTCCTTGGCTTTATTGGATTGTATTTCGGCGCCGATTGGTTCATTAAAGGCGCTGTTTCAATTGCCGATGTGTTCTTGGCAGGAAATCCAAACAAAGATGCAATTATCGGTGTTACAGTAGTTGCTTTTGGTACAAGTGCACCAGAATTAGTAGCGTCATGCGTTGCTGCATTTAAAAAAGAAACCGATATTTCAATTGGAAATTTAATCGGTTCTAACTTGTTTAATATTTTTGCTGTACTTGGAATTACAGCAATGGTAACTCCGATAGAAGTGTCCGATTCTATTATTAAATTTGATTTTACTTGGATGATTGGTTTAACACTTTTTTTAGTTTTTATACTTTATTTTGGCAAGAAAATTGGCAGATTAAAGGGGGCAATTCTTTTCAGCTCTTATGTTACATATATCACTGTAATTATATTAAAAGTGCAGGGTGTTATTTGATAAAATAAAACGCAGATCAATCATCCGTTCAATTCATTAATTCAAAAAAACCTGTATTTTTGCAGTAATAATTTAAGAAAATGAAATATTACAATAACATACTAGAAACGATAGGAAATACACCTCTTGTTAAAATTAATAAAATGTGCGAAGATATAGACGCATTGGTTTTAGCTAAGATAGAAACTACTAATCCAGGTAATTCGGTAAAGGATAGAATGGCATTGCAAATGATTGATGATGCAGAAGCTGACGGTCGTTTGAAGCCTGGAGGAACTATAATTGAAGGTACTTCTGGAAATACAGGTATGGGATTGGCATTGGTTGCATTGTTGAGAGGATACAAATTAATATGCGTTCTTAGTGATAAACAAAGCAAGGAGAAGATGGATATTCTACGAGCTGTTGGTGCGGAAGTGCATGTCTGCCCTACAAATGTCGCTCCTGATGATCCTCGTTCGTATTATTCTGTATCTAAGCGTTTAGCCAATGAAGTTCCAAATTCTTGGTATGTAAATCAATATGATAATCCTTCGAATGCAAAAGCACATTACTTGAGTACTGGACCAGAAATTTGGGAACAGACAGGAGGTGAAATCACTCATTTTGTTGTAGGTGTTGGCACTGGAGGTACAATATCTGGAGCAGGGAAGTATTTGAAAGAAAAGAATCCAAACATCAAATTATGGGGAATTGACACTTATGGCTCAGTGTTTAAAAAATATCACGAGACAGGTGAATTTGATGAGAATGAAATTTATCCTTATATCACAGAAGGAATTGGAGAAGATATTCTACCTAAGAATGTAGATTTTTCAGTTATCGATAAGTTTGAAAAAGTAACAGATAAAGATGCTGCAGTTTACCAAAGACGACTGGCAAAAGAAGAGGGTATTTTTGTTGGAAACTCAGCAGGTTCGGCAATTAAAGGTTTACTGCAATTGAAAAATGAGTTAACTAAGGACGACGTTGTTGTTGTTTTATTTCACGATCATGGATCAAGATATGTTGGGAAAATGTTCAATGATGATTGGATGCGTGAAAGAGGTTTCTTAGATGAGAAAATATTGACAGCAGGTGAGTTGGTAGATAAACACGGAGAGGCTCCACTTGTTTCTGTATTTGGCGAAGAACTAGTTTCACACGCAATTTCAAAAATGAATGAGTTTTCTATCTCGCAAATCCCTGTAATGAAAGATGGGAAGTTTGTTGGTGCATTAGATGACCAAAAAGTGTATCAATCTTTGGTAGAAAACCCAGAATTGAAGGATACGCCTGTT
>CAJQQA010000156.1 GCA_905480355.1 uncultured Flavobacteriales bacterium
CTAAGTAGGTTATCTGATTCAACTTAGTTTTCCATACAGTAAAATGACTATATTTGCACTCCAATTTTATTAAAAGTGAAAACGGTATACATAACACGTAGAGAGACATTTAACGCGGCACATAAGCTGTACCGTGAAGATTGGTCTGATGAGAAAAACTTGGAGGTTTTTGGAAAGTGCAGCAATAAAAATTGGCATGGACACAATTTTGCTATTTATGTAACTGTGAAAGGTGTGCCTAATCCAGAAACGGGTTTTGTGATTAATTTAAAGGACTTAAGTGATATCATAAATGATGAGGTAATTGAGCCATTAGATCATAAAAACCTTAACCTAGACGTACTATTTTTAAAAGGGATTATGGCTTCAACTGAGAATATTGCAGTACAAGTTTGGGACAGGATAAAAACACCGATTGAAAAAGCGGGAGGTGTTCTGTCAAAGATTAAACTGGTCGAGACAGAAAATAACTTTGTAGAATACTACGGAGGAGAATAATTCCTCCTTCACTTTATTTTTGTCGAATCTTACTCAGTTTCTATTAAATTTCATAACTTTGGTAAAAAAACAAGAGTCATGTCACACCTACATTTTGAAAAGTCAACAGTAGCAATGGGAACAATCGTAACGATTATTTTAATCGCAATTGTTAGTTCTATTATCGCTTTTGGATAGACTTCATTATTTTACTTAAGTGTCCTATTTGTTTTATGACAAATGGGATTTTTTGTTTAACAAAGCATCAATTATGCCATTCAATTCAATTTTCGCGTGGATGATGAAGAAGAGGATTCATCAGATTGAGCTTTTCAAAAAGTACCCTCATCAAGTCCAGGACGAGTTATTTGGGAATTTAATTCGTAAATCGATTACGACGACCTACGGAGCAATCAATGACTTTCATGAAGTTAATTCTTACGATGATTACAGGAAGAATATCCCTTTACAAATGTATGAAGATATTAAGCCGTGGGTAGATCGAACCATGCAAGGTGAAAAAAGTTTGTTGTGGCCAAATGAAACAAAATGGTTTGCAAAATCATCAGGAACAACTGATCGGAGCAAATTTATTCCAGTTACTAAGGAATCATTAGAGGATTGTCATTACAAAGGTGGTAAAGACTTACTTGCGATGTATTATGACATTCACCCAAATCGAAAACTTTATAAGGGCAAACACTTAATTATTGGTGGAAGTGCAGAAATTAATGAACTTTCTTCAGATTCTTATTTCGGTGATCTTTCAGCCATCATCGTTAAAAATCTTCCTTGGTATATAGAATTGCGAAGAACACCGTCTCGCGAGATAGCGTTAATGTCTGATTGGCAAGAGAAAATTGAAAAAATGGCGGAATCCACAATCAAGGAAGATGTTTGCATAATTGCAGGTGTTCCGAGTTGGACGATGCTACTCGCTAATAAAGTGTTGGAAATTTCAGGGAAGAAAAATTTAAAAGAAGTATGGCCTAATTTGGAGCTGTTTATGCACGGCGGAGTGAGTTTTGAACCCTACCGCGCACAGTTTAAAAAGTTAATTCCAGATCCAAACATGAATTACGTGCAAACGTATAATGCATCAGAAGGATTTTTTGGAATACAAGATTTGAAAAACTCTGATGAAATGCTTCTTATGCTTGATTATGGTGTGTTTTATGAGTTCATACCAATGACAGATTATGATGGTGTCAATTCTAAAACTGTTTTAAGTCTGGAAGAGACTCAAGAAGGAGTTAATTATGCGATGGTCATTACAACAAACGCTGGTTTATGGAGGTATATCATTGGAGATACTATAAAATTTACGAGTACTTTGCCGTATCGTTTTAAGATAACAGGACGCGTAAATAGTCAAATTAACTGCTTTGGTGAGGAATTAATAGTTGAAGATACAGATAAAGCAATTGCGGTGGCTTGTGTTAAGACAAATGCGCAAATTAAAGAATATACTGTTGCACCAATATTTATGCGTAAAAATGTAAACGGAGCTCACGAATGGTTGATAGAATTCTTACGTTACCCTGATGAAATGGAACGTTTTTGTCAGGTGTTGGATGAAGAATTAAGAGCCAATAACTCCGATTATGATGCAAAACGTTACCACAATATGATACTCGATAAACCCGTTGTTAATATTGTGCCGAAAGGAACCTTTGATACTTGGCTTAAGTCAATTGGAAAACTAGGTGGGCAAAACAAGGTGCCACGACTTTCAAACAAACGAGAGCAATTGGAACAGATATTGCAATTAAAAACTGATATTGAAAGTGTGTTAAATAAAAATATAAATGAATAAATTACTATCTATAGCATTTGTGTTATTGTATATAGGAATTGGCTTTTCACAAAATGACTCTGCAGATACTATGGAGGTAAAATGGATTGAAAAGGCAGTTTTTCCGATTGAAGAAAATGATCATTGGTACATTGATGGCCTTGGAAACAGGTATATCTCTCGTGGAAACACGATCAACAAGTATTCAGAGAATGACGAGTTACTTTTCTCGCAGAGTGTTAAATCCATTGGTCAAACCAGTGATTTAATTATGCAAAGCACACTTAAATTAATTCATTTTTCGGAAGAACAGCAAACGTTGTGTTACTTTGACAATACCTTGTCATTTTTAGATGATTGTGTTGATTTATCATCGGAAAATATTGTCAATGCTTCTTTGGTTTCTGCTTCTTTTCAACCGAATAAAATCTGGGTATTGGATAACGTTAATTCTACCCTAAATTTACTTTCACTGGATCGTTTACAGCAAAAACAACAAGTATTAAATCTGAAAGGTATTCTAGAATTAGAAGAAATCAGTAAAATGGTCGAGAAAGATAACCGACTTTATTTACTAGACAGAACGAAAGGAATTTACGTTTTTGACATTTATGGATCATTGATTGAGTTTTTTGAAGGGAAAAGTATTCAACAATTTACAGTGATTGACAAGACCTTATTCACATTACAAGAGGGTGGACTGAAAATATTCTCACTAGAAGTTGATCAAGGATACACGGTAAAACTACCCCTAGAGAGCGTTCTAGACATTCGCTATATCAATCAATTCTTTTATATAAGTACAAAATCAAATGTTCATAAATTTGATTTTCGTTTCCTTTAAAAATGTAGTGCCTATTCTATCAAAATAAGTAATTTAGTACGTCTAAAAACAAACGTAAAATGCACATCGCTATAGCAGGAAATATTGGTTCAGGAAAAACGACGTTGACAGGAATGTTGGCGAAACATTTTAATTGGGAGACTCATTTTGAAGATGTCGAACAGAATCCATATTTAAATGACTTTTATGAAGATATGCAACGATGGTCATTTAATCTTCAAATTTATTATTTGAACAGCCGTTTTACGCAGATTCAAGATATTCAGAAGACAGAAAAAACGGTAATTCAAGATAGAACCATCTACGAAGATGCCTTTATTTTTGCACCAAACCTTCATTCGATGGGCTTAATGACAACGCGTGATTTTGAAAACTATTTTTCATTGTTTAATTTGATGGATTCATTTGTTTCTCCTCCAGATTTATTGATCTATTTAAGAGCAAGTGTGCCGACCTTGGTGAATCAAATCCAGCAAAGAGGTCGTGATTACGAAGAGTCTATTCGGTTAGATTATCTCAAGAGATTGAATGAACGTTATGAAGCATGGATTTCAACATATGATAAAGGCAAGTTACTCGTTATTGATGTTGACAATAATAATTTCCCAGAGAGCCAAGAAGATCTAGGGAAGATTATTAATGCAATTGATGCCGAGATTAACGGATTATTCTAAAAAAAATACCCAACATGATAGTAGTAACAGGAGCAGCAGGATTTATCGGTAGTTGCCTCGTTAGTCGTTTAAATAAATCTGGACACGATAATATTGTTGTTGTCGATGATTTTTCAAAAACAGAGAAAGAAAAAAATCTAGAGGGTAAAACACTACTTGCTAAAATTGGACGGAAGGATTTTATCCAGTGGTTAAAGGATTTTGGCGATGAAGTTGATTTTATTTATCATATAGGAGCAAGAACAGACACAACAGAATTTGATGTTTCAATCTTTGATGAATTGAATGTGAATTACTCCAAAGAAATTTGGAATTTGTGCACTAAATTCAATATTCCGTTGGTTTATGCAAGTTCAGCTGCGACTTATGGTCTTGGAGAAAATGGCTATAAAGATGATCATTCAATTATTGATAAGTTGAAGCCTTTAAACCCTTACGGAGATTCTAAAAATGATTTTGATAAATGGATGCTTCAAGAAGTAGAGAAAAGCAATCACCCTCCTTTCTGGGCGGGGTTGAAGTTCTTTAATGTTTACGGACCAAATGAGTTTCATAAAGGAAGAATGGCATCTGTTATTTTTCATGCTTTTCACCAAATCAATAAAACAAACGGAATGAAACTGTTTCGTTCACACAATCCTTATTACACTGATGGAGGTCAATTACGTGATTTTGTTTACGTGAAGGATGTTGTCGAAGTGTGCCATTATTTAATGGATACTCCTCCTGATTCTGGAATTTATAATCTCGGAACAGGAACATCTAGAACATTTTTGGATTTGACAAAGAACACCTTCAATGCATTGAAGGTAGAGGAGAACATTTCTTTCATTGATACCCCTGAAGATATTCGTGACAAATACCAATATTTCACAGAGGCTGATATGACTAAGCTGATAGAATCAGGTTACGATAAGGGCTTTCATTCTCTAGAAGAAGGGGTTAAGGATTATGTGACAAATTACTTAATGAAAGAGATGTATTATTAACCACCTTACATCCTGCACTTATTTTTGAGATAGCGTCTTACTCGTCTTTTAATTAATATTATTTGATTTTAACCTTAGAAGACCTACTGCCGTTTGCATTGGAGATAGTTATTATGTATGCCCCATTATAAACAGTAGAAACATCAAAAAAAGCAATTGTACTTCCTTTATGCATCATTGTTTCTTTCACAATTTTTCCTGAAAGGTCAATTAGTTCAACTTTTAAATCATCTTTTAACAGACCGTCAACTTGAATAGCGATTAAGTCTGATGCAGGGTTAGGGAATATAGAAATCGCTAAGTTTTCTAATGCGCAGTTATTGAATACCTTTTCACCAAAGTGGTCAACGAGTAGTTGAAAAGCTTTGTTTTCATCAATTTTATAGAAAGATTTTATTTCTTCGTCGAGATTCAATACCTAGATTTTGCTCGAAAGTTAAGTAAAGTACTTTATAGCTAACAAAGGCGTTTCACAATATTACTTAAACACTAATTCTCTAAAATGACACAAAATGAATAAGGTTTGACGAATTATATGACAATAGGAAAGAGGTGTGAAAAGCGTTTAGAAATTGTAGATGTTTTTAAATCTTCAATAGTATCAACGTCATTTAATGTCTTTAATAGCTCTACTGACCGTTCTTCATCGTTCAATTCTTGTAGAGTTGATTTTAATAGCCCTGGGGTGCTCCATGCTTTGTTTTCGAATATAAATGAATGAAGTATTGACATTCCTATTAAGTAGTAACCTCCATCTTCTGCAGGGCCAAAAACAACATCATTAGAATTCAATGCAACAAAACCTTGTTGCATTATACCGATGTCTAAATCAGGTAAGTCTGTACCGATACCCATGACTTTTTCATAACCTTGCGAAAAGCTGTTTTGAAAAGCATGAAACATTCTTTCTCCTAGATCATTTCCTTTTTGCACGAATTTTCTCTTTCCAGGCCATTTATGTTCAATAATCATGTCGGAAAAATAAATATGAACATCACAATCGTTTAATTTTTCGGTATTCATCTCGGTGATTTCAACTAGGTGCTTGTAAACTTCAAAGGCAGCATCATTTCCAATAGATTTGGCAAGTCGTGTTTTGACCTTACCATGTTGAATGTTTTTTGCAAATACGATTAGTAAATTTTTATTCATTCTTAGCTCCTATTTCCTCAATAAACCACAATTCCTTTCTTCACCCACTTGCCC
>CAJQQA010000157.1 GCA_905480355.1 uncultured Flavobacteriales bacterium
ACACTGTAAAGCCTTTGTCCTTATATTGATTATATAGTTTAACCAAATTTGGGTTTTCGCTTCGGCAAGGACCGCACCAAGATGCCCAAAAATCAATCAAGACATACTGTCCACGTAATGATGATAATGACATTATTTCACCAGCAGGATTGCTCATTGAAATCTCGGGAGCAATTCTTTCTCCAGAATTATCTGCGACGTATGCTTTATAAGCAACATCAATTTGATAAATTTGATTTGATAAAGTTGAGGTTATTGGAGAATTTGTGAATTCTTGCTCATAGGCTTTTAAAACTGCATAAAGTATATCTAGATTGTCTGCTGACCAGTTTTCAAATCCCATAGTTGGAGTAGCTGAGGATAATAAAACAATATTGAATGGATTGCCCGGGTCACTTTTCATTGCATTTAATGCAAACGCATCAACTTCGCTTTTAAGTTCTAGAAATCGTTCAGTAATTTCACCGTTAGAAAGTGTCCCTTTCAAAGCCATTAATTTATTTTGGTCTTCTTGGAATTTAGAAAATTTTGACATATATTCTGTCATTACTCCTCCCCAATCAGTTCCTGAAATTTTAGGAGTAGAGATATATGTTTCTATGTCGGCTGAAATAATAACTAGATCTTCAGGTACAAGCGTTAAAGGGATAATCTTGTAATTCTCTTCGCCAATACGTAATTGATACATTCCAAATCCAGGTATAGTTCCTGTCAACTCAAAGTGACCTTCCTTATTCGCTTTGGCATTGGCAATACTAATATTACCTTGTTGACTCATCGCCTCAAGATAAAAAACTTGATTTTCTGAACCAATCACAGTTCCTGAAATAGTAAAATTGTCTCCTTCTTTAATTTCAGTAGGGACAACTTCATTTTCACCGCATGATACGAATATTAGAAGCAAAAGTATGAGTCCAATGAATTTTTTCATTATAATTTATTTAAAGTTTCAGTCATTAACCGATTAGCAGCTTTTGGATCAGCCTTTCCTTTGGAAATTTGCATCAATTTCCCCATAAAGAAGCCTGTAAGGCGTTTTTCACCATTTTTAAAGCGTTCTACCTCATCAGGGTTTTGTGTAATGACTTCGTTGACATATTCTAAAATCGAATCTTCATTAGATTCTTGAATTAAATTTAATCCTTTGGCTATTTCAAGTGGAGCTTGATTCGGATTTTCTAATAAAGCAGTAAAGACTTTTTGAGAAGCTACCGTTGATGAAATTTTACCAGTATCAATGATTGCAATTAACTCGGCTACCGTTTCAGCAGAAATAGGGAATTCTCTCACCTCAAAACCATTTGTGTTTAGGTATGATTTAATGTCACCCATCAACCAATTCGCAGCTGATTTGTAATTTTTAGTATGTGAAATAATTGACTCATAGAACAAAGCAAGCGCCTTATTATCCGTAATGTTATATGCATCATATTCTGAGAGGCCAAATTCATTTGTGTATTTCAGAAACAATTCTCTCGGTAAAGCAGGCATTTCTGACTTAATTGTGTCAATTTGCTCTTGTTTTATTTTAATTGGAAGTAAATCAGGTTCTGGGAAGAATCGATAATCATTGGCGGCCTCTTTTGAGCGCATTGAAATCGTAATTCCTTTCAAGGCATCAAAAGATCTTGTTTCTTGAGCTACAATTACATTCTTTTCGATAAGCTCAATTTGTCTTTTGATTTCAAATTCAATAGCATGCTGAACATTTTTGATAGAATTCATATTCTTAACCTCAACTCGACGACCAAATTCTTTTGCGTCTTTAAGCATAACAGAAATATTAGCATCACACCGAAGAGAGCTCTCTTCCATGTTTCCATCACAAATTTCAAGGTAGCGAACAATTTTTCTTATTTCAGTAACAAAGTTATAAGCTTCTTGAGAAGAGCGAATGTCAGGCTCAGAGACAATTTCAATCAATGGTATTCCTGCTCGATTTAAATCAACCAAAGTGTCATGAACATCAACATCATGGATGCTTTTGCCGGCATCTTCCTCCATGTGAATTCGAGTGATCTTAATTGCTTTTTCATTGCCATTATCATCCTTAATATAGACTTTTCCACCAGTACATATTGGAGTTTGATCTTGAGTAATTTGATAACCTTTCGGTAAATCTGGGTAGAAATAGTTCTTACGATCAAAATTTTGAACTTCAGTAATCTCTGATTCCAAAGCCAATCCCATTCGAATAGCAAATTCTATGGTTTTAACATTCATCTTTGGCAATGTTCCAGGATGACCTAGTGTAATAACACTAACATTAGAATTGGGAATTGCTCCAAATTCATTCACATCTGAAGAATATGCTTTTGTTTTGGTTAACATTTGCGCATGAACTTCTAACCCAATAACTGCCTGATATTTTGATCGAATTTCTTCTTTCATTTTATACTCTTGTAATCAATTCCTTCATAATAATTGTCATCTTTGGCTCTTGTTTACTGGCAACTGCGATAACATCCTCTAAACTAGTCTCTTGAATCATACCTGGCACGCCTAAGTCTGTAATTATTGAAATTGCAAAGCAGGGGATATTCATGTGGCGCGCTACAATTACTTCTGGCACAGTCGACATGCCAACAGTATCTGCACCGATTACTCTTACGTAGTTGTATTCTGCAGGTGTTTCAAGTGTTGGTCCTGTAAGACCAGCATATGTTCCTTGAGACACTTTAATGTCTTTTTCTTCCGCAATTTTTTTGGCTAATTCAATCATTTTAGCATCATAAGTATGCATCATGTCAGGAAAACGTGGGCCTAATTCGTCAAAGTTTTTTCCAGTTAATGGGTGCGCAGGAAATAAATCAATGTGGTCATCAATAATCATGATTTCTCCAACTTCAAAGTCAGGGTTGACTCCTCCAGAAGCGTTACTAACGAAAAGACGTTCAACGTTTAAGAATTTCATTACCCTTACTGGAAATGTAACTTCTTGCATTGTATAGCCTTCATAAAAATGAAAACGTCCTTGCATTGCCACAACTTGTTTTCCACCTAGTTCTCCAAAAATCAATTTACCAGAGTGACTCTTAACAGTTGAAACAGGAAAATTCGGAATCTCTTTG
Source organism: uncultured Flavobacteriales bacterium (assembly GCA_905480355.1). Classification (GTDB taxonomy): domain Bacteria; phylum Bacteroidota; class Bacteroidia; order Flavobacteriales_D; family Crocinitomicaceae; genus UBA4466. The sequence continues at coordinate 3,072 of CAJQQA010000157.1, forward strand.
TATGGTATTTCATCGATAATATTGATTTCATTCACTAAGCCTCCAAGACCTGTGCCTAAGATAATTCCTACTGATGGTTTAACATTGGTGCGTGATTGAATATAATCGCTGGTTTCTTTAAACTTTGCAATACTCATATATAATCTGATTGAATTTAGTTTCTTCTTTAATTGTTGTAATTATTGGTTGATAAAACCAATTGTTTTGATTCGATTTTACAAGGTCAATATCTTTGAGTCTCATAAAATCTTTTTCTGTCGTTACAATGATTTTATTACCAGTAGCAAATGTATCAAATTTTTGATGAATTTCAGCTATATCTTGACTGTTGAATGTATGGTGGTCTGGATAATTTAAGTGAGTTACAGAATAATTTTCTTTTAGTTTATCAATAAGTGGCGTAGGGTTGGCAATTCCTGTTATGAGCAGAATACTTTCCGTTTCTGTTTCAATTCCTAGGTTGAAACATTTTAGTGGTTGGTAGTTAATTTTAGAGAAGAATATTTTTTCTGGATTAAATCCAATTTTTCGTCGAATTTCTGCCTCATTCTCTTTACTAATGTTGTCGGGTGATTTACTGACGATAATAATGTCCGTTCTTCTTTTGCCCGAGGAAAATTCACGCAAATTACCTGCAGGTAAAACAAAATCTGAATAAAATGGGCGATTAAACTCTGTGATTAAGATATTTAGCCCCGCTTTTACAGCTCTATGTTGAAAAGCATCATCAAGAACAATGATGTCATTTTTTGGATTATTTTTAAGGATATAATCAACCCCTATTTTTCTTTTTTCAGCAACAACTACAGTAAGATTGTCGCCATGTTTTTTCTTGTAAAACAATGGTTCATCACCAACTTCAATTGCAATTGACTTTTTTTTAACTTCAATAAGTCCTTTTGCTTTTCGCCCATAGCCACGACTTAGGACAGCTACTTTTTTATTCTTGGACAGAAGTAGGTCCACTAATAAATCGACATGTGGTGTCTTCCCAGTACCACCAATAGATAGATTTCCGACGCAAATTGACTTTTTAGGAATTTTGAAGCTATGGAAAATACCGATTGAGTAGAGTAGGTTTCTTAAATGAGTAATGAAGCCATAAATCCAACTGAAAGGAAGGAGTAATAGCCGAAATGAAAATTTGAGATCCATAAAGGAATCAATTAGTCGTTATGATAATCCGACATTGCCTGCTCTTCAGCGTAATAAAATAATCTGACTTGTGCGGTGTCATTTAAAAAATTAATCTTTCCAATCTCAAAATGATCTAATGTTAATCCAGTACGTTTTTCAATATCAGCTTTCATTTCATCATACTTAACTGGAGTGATTAAATCGATTCTTTCGTAAACAATAGTCTTTCTTGTAAGGTGCTTTA
>CAJQQA010000158.1 GCA_905480355.1 uncultured Flavobacteriales bacterium
CTCTAATAAAATACATCGTTTTACCATCAGAAGAAAGAGAAGGTTGTGTTTCCCAATTTGCAGAATTCACATTGCTAGAAACATTTTCAGGGTTGGTCCATCGATTTCCCAACTTGCGTGTGAAGAATAAATCGCAACTTCCATAGCCTTGACGATTTTCCCCATAATTTTCCCCAGTCACCATGTCAGGACATGCTACAAAAACAAGTGAACGGCCATCAGGAGCAAGTGTCGGCGCTCCTTCATTATTAACTGTATTGATATTAGAAGGCATGGCTACAGCAGTTTGCCAAATATTCCGACTACTTAATTGTGAAACGAAGAAGTCTTCCTGTTCCTGAATATTGGCACGAACACGTCCATCTTTTATTCTGCGGGTAAATAAAATAGTTTTTCCGTCAACCGTAATTGTCGGGAAATATTCAGGTTGTGCTGTGTTTATGCCTGGACCGATATTAATGGGATTAAATTTTTGAGGATTCTCTATAGCGTTCTTCGCAAAAATACAATTGGCTTTGATCCGATGAGACTCGTTAATTAACTCTCCATGAGCACTCCTAAATTGTTGAAATAAATCAACATTTCGAATTGCATCGTCATATTGACCAACTGCTTGCTGCATATTTGCAAGGTAGAAGTATGTACTTCCGGTAGATTGTCGTTGAGGGTTTATAGCCAAAGCCTTGTTTAAGTGGTCAATAGCCTCCTCATATTCACCAATTAATTCAGCGAACTCTCCCGCAACCATATGTGCTTCCCAAAATTTAGGGTCTTTTTCGATTGCTTGATTTAAATATTTTAAGCCCAAGCGGTAATTAGGTGTTCGTGTTTGCTCATCAATTGAGGTGCTAGGAGTGTTTTTTCCTTTTTCAAATAGTTTTATTGCCTTTTTATTTTTCGTTGAATACTCCTGTGCTATCGAAGCTGAGGTAAAAACCAATAAGCTTAGAATTATAAGTAAAAATTTCATATATTATCGAATGTCCATGTGTTTATGAGTTTGTATAGAAATCCTCCATTTAGGATTTTCTTTAACGTACTCGATGATTAATGGCAAAAACTGTTCCTGTTTACTCCATTCTGCTTGAAGAAAGAGTTTGCAGCTTGAATTGACCTTATTTGCATGAGCTTCAGCCCATGCTAGATCAGAGGAATGGCTGATGATTACTTTCAGTTCGCATGCCTTTTTATAAGCCTCTTCTTGTGGAGCTTTAAATTTTTTAGGTGAAAAACAGTACCAGTCAACATTACCAATTAACTTATAGCATCCAGAAGTTTCGAGAGCAATTTCAATTCCTTCATTTTTTAATTTATCCGTCAATTCAGAAATGTCATACATACATGGCTCACCTCCAGTTATAACGCAAAATCCGCAATTGGATTCTTTTACTGTTTTAACCAGTTCCTCTATTAATTGATGCTCATGTTTTTCAGCATTCCAGCTTTCTTTAACGTCGCACCAAACACAACCGACATCACAACCAGCAATACGTATGAAGTATGCAGCCCTTCCAGAATGAAATCCTTCACCCTGAATTGAAAAAAAATGTTCCATGATAGGCAAGGTACTTATAGAAGAATTAACTTGATTTGACATTAAACAAAAATAATAGAATAAGTATTCAATAAGAAAGATTAGGGATAGTTTTTAAATAATAAAGCACCCACATTTCTGTGAGTGCTTAGTTTTAGTCATAGAGTAGTTTTCCTCTTTATTAATTTGAATCAACGTAATTCCATGATTCTACTAATCATTGAGTGTTTTAAAAGATTGTCGTTTATCAAAAAGGTGTGCACTCGTTATTTTTTCATATGTCTTTTTAATTAAAGCTAAAACATTTGAATTTATTAGTGATTCACTTGTTTTAGTATCAAATTGGTAATTTTCAAAAACAGAAATTATCTTTTTCATACTGTCGGATTCAATTTTTGATAAATTTCTTTTTTGATGCAAATCGTTTAAAAATGGTAATAATTGAGCGCTCAAGTCAACAAAGTGTCGAAGCACTAAGTTTGCGGCATTTAATTGTTCTATTTCTCTCGATTGAAGCATCCTTTTGTTTAGTAACTGTTTTCATAAATAAAACGTAAGTGGAAGATAATAGGTTGGCATTTTTTGAATGTAAATGATTATAATGCTGCTGTTAATTATCAAAAAGAGTTTCACATCGAATACAAAATATGATATATTTGCTGAAACATTTTAAAAAGTTATGAAAAAAATATTACTATTTACTGTTGCATCCTTTGTTGTTTTTGCATCTTTTGCACAACAGCAAATTGGAAACGGAGATATGGAACAATGGGCCAATAACGATGAGCCTGATAATTGGAATAGTTTTCTAACTGCAGCTGGTACTTGGAGTGGTTTTGCCGGAGATCAATGCGAGTCATCTACAGATGTTAGACCAGGGACATCAGGTACTAAGAGCTGTCGTATATTTGCTGCCCAAGTCTTAACGGCTGTTGCAAATGGGAATGTTACTTTAGGTAGAATTAATATGGGAAGTACAACACCATCTAATTCAGCGAATCATAATTTTTCCGTTACTTCAGACCCAAATTTTTCAGAAACATTAACTGATGCACCAGATTCGATTGTTTTCTGGGCTAAGTTCACGCCAAATGGAGGTGCATGGAATGCTCGTATGAAAGCAACTATTCATGATAGTTATGATTATACAGATCCAGAAACTGGAGCTTCAGCAAGTCATATTGTCGCAACAGCAGTGAAGAATTTCCCAACTACAAATGGTTCTTGGAAAAGATTTTCAATTCCTTTTGATTACTCTGGCCCTGCTTCTGTGTCAGAATATATACTTATAACATTTGCAACAAATGAAACTCCAGGTGTTGGAGCAGCGAATGATGAAGTATTGATTGATGATGTTGAGTTAATTTATAACCCAGAAGTTACTATTGGTGAATTGTCTAACGATGGAATAATTGTTTCAATGAATAACAATTCGAATACTATTGTTGTTGATGCGTCATTTGAATTAAATGGAATTTACAACATCTATAATACACATGGGCAATCTGTCCAAGTGGGAGACGTTAGTAAAAATATTTCATTTGATCAAGTTCCAGGTGTTTACTTTGTACACATTAATGAGATTAACAGAACCTATAAATTCGAAATAATTAAGAATTAAAAAAATCAATAAAAAAATCTTATTTTAGGCCGTATAAAATCTATACGGCCTTTTTTATATACTGCGAATGAAATATTTACTCTTCCTTACCATTTTGTTTACGACATTCTTTGGAATTGCTCAGCAAGGAAAACTAACGGGTAAAGTTATTGATGAAAAAAATGAACCCGTAATGGGAGCATCAATTATTTATCGAAGCGATATAACGATTGGCGCTGTTTCTGATTTTGAAGGTGCATACTCAATGGAATTACCAGTAGGCGAAGTGAAAGTTATCTGTAGATATTCAGGGATGATAGCGGATACCTTTCATGTAACTATTGTAGCTAATCAGACTGTTACGAGAGATGTGAAATTGTTTTCGTTTGTTCAAGAGTTTGATGATATTACAGTTAATGTAGGTAGATTCGATAAACCCTTGGAAGATCAAACAGTTTCAATGGAGATCATAAAACCTGAGCTAATAGAGAATAAAAATACACGTAGTATAGAAACAGCTTTGGATCAAACTCCAGGCTTAAATATTTTGGATGGTGAGCCTCAGATTAGAGGAGGATCTGGCTTTACATTTGGGGTAGGATCAAAAGTTGCCGTAATTGTAGATGATATGCCAATGCTCTCAGGTGACGCTGGCCGACCTGAATGGGGATTTATTCCGGTTGAAAACATTCACCAAATTGAAGTAATAAAGGGTGCGGCATCTGTTTTATCAGGTAGTTCTGCATTGTCAGGATCCATTCACATTCGAACGGCATACCCCAAAGCTAAGCCAAAGACCAAAGTCAACATATATTCTGGGATGTACTCTGAACCTAAGGTTGAAGGTGGAACATGGTGGAATAATTTTCCATTGATTTCAGGAGCGAATTTTTTGCATTCAAGAATGATTAAGAACCTTGATTTAGTTGTTGGAGGTAATATTAATTATGATCATGGATATATAGGACCACCAGTCCAGGATTCTTCTATAATATTAGCGCAAGACGGAAAGTTTGCAGATACCGTTTCAAATTTCAATGAGCAACAAATGAGCTCAAAAAGAGCAAGGTTTAATTTTAATATTCGTTATAGATCGAAAAAATTGAAAGGCCTGAGTTATGGAATTAACGGTAATGTGATGGTATCTGAGACCAATATGGCATTTGCATGGCTTGGTGATTCATCTGATATCTTTCGTGCATATCCAGGCGCAGTATTTTTGCAAAATCAATTTATTTTTAATCTTGATCCATTCGTGAGTTTAATTACTCAAGCAAATGGTAAACATTACCTGCGTGGAAGGATATTGTATTCAGATAATAAAATGACTGCTGGACAGTCTAACCAAGCTACGACATACTACGGTGACTATTTGTTCCGAAAAAGATATAAAAATCTATCAGACCTTGATTTCATTGGTGGTTTAACTGGAACGTTTACCAATTCATTTGCCAACATGTACGTTGGTTCAGGTAGTCCATTTAATCAAATATTGAATATTTCAGCGTACACTCAATTGGAGAAGAAATTCAATCAGGTATTAAATTTATCTGCTGGAGGAAGATTGGAATATTTTCAATTGAACGACTCAATAACAGCACTGAAACCAATTTTTAGAGCAGGAATGAGTATTAAGTTGTATCAAGAGACGTATTTGAGAGCGTCGTATGGACAAGGGTATAGATTTCCGACGATTACTGAACGATTTATCCGAACAGGTGTAGGGAACTTTGGTGTTTTTCCAAATGCTTCGTTACTACCAGAAACAAGTTGGAATGCAGAAGTTGGAATTAAGCAGGGAATTAAGCTAGGTAACATTTACGGTTATCTTGATATTGCAGGATTTTGGCAAGAATATCAAAATACCATTGAATATATGTTTGGCTTTTGGGGGGACGGATCGAACCCTTCAAATTTTGCTGGATTTAAGTTTATGAATACAGGAGAATCTAGAGTACTTGGCATTGATGTGTCTTTCTCTGGTAAATTCAAAATAGGAAAGAAGCTAGAAGCGACTTTCATGACAGGGTATAATTATATAATACCTACAACTCTATCTCCAGATTATATTTATGGAGTTGATTCAGTTTGGTATAATAAGGAGTACAGTTATAATTCTACCTCACTTCAACCTGAGAAAGGAATATTAAAATATAGATTTCTTCACAATGTTAAAGGCGATATAGAATTCACAATAGCCAAAAAAATTAGTATTGGATTCAGTGTTAAGTATTTCAGTAAAATTGAAAATATGGATATTGTGATACAGGATTTTGAAGAATTGACTGCAGGTGCCGAGTACATTCAAGATATTGAATATATGGATTTTTACAACAATAATCGTAATGGAAACTGGATCTTTGATGCGCGTATTGGATACAATATAAATGAGAAACATAAAATCGCTGTTATTAGCGCAAATATTATGAATCGCCTGTATTCTCTTCGTCCTTTAAAGATTGAACAGCCAAGGACTATCATGCTTCAGTATACTTTTAAGTTGGATAAAAATTAATGAGCGCGAGTGTTTTTTAAGTATTTTGGCATTTACGGTAAAACGATACAACATGAAGAAATCAATAATTTTCCTTACAGTCCTTCTTTTATTTTCATTTACATCAAATAGACCAGCTAAAGAGCTTGACCGAATTATGACTAACTGGCATCAAGCTGCAGCTGATGCTAATTTTGAAAACTATTTTGGATTAATGGATGAGAACTTTGTTTTTCTTGGGACAGCTCCAGAAGAACGTTGGACGAAAGATGAATTTGCTTCTTTTTCAAAGCCTTATTTTGACAAAGGAAAAGCATGGGATTTTAAAGCCAGTAATCGTGTCTGGATGTTTTCAAAAAATAATAAAACAGCTTGGTTTGATGAAGATCTAGATACATGGATGAGAGGCTGCAGAGGTTCAGGTGTCTTTATTAAAAAAAAGAAAGGGTGGAAAATAGCATATTATAATCTTACTGTGCTGATTGAAAATGAAAAAATGACTGACTTTATTGAGCTTCGAGATTCCAAGAATAAATAGTTTCTTCCGTTCATTTCGATATTTATTTTTGCCAAAGACTAAGTTTCGTTAGGTTTGCACTCATAATTAATATTACGGTAATTTTCAGACTAAAATTGATATGCTAAATTCAGTGATTACAGGTTCGGGAGCTTATATCCCTAAGATAGTAGTGAAGAATAGCGACTTCATTACAAATGACTTCTTCAATGCATCAGGAGAGAAAATTGAAACTGACAGCAAAGAAATCATTCGAAAATTTCAAGAAATAACGGGTATTAATTCTCGACGTTATCTCCGAGAATCTCAATCATGTTCAGATATTGCAAGTATTGCAGGGAAGAATGCAATTGAAAATGCAGGAATTGATCCAGAAGAAATTGATATGATTATTGTGGCCCAAAACTTTGGTGATGTAATCAAAGGTTCACATCAATCCGACAATGTGCCAAGTATCGCATCTCGTGTAAAGCACCAATTGGGAATCAAAAATGAATTTTGCGTGCCTTATGATATTATATTTGGTTGCCCTGGCTGGGTTCAAGGAATGATTCAAGCACACATGTTCATTCAGTTGGGCGAAGCGAAAAAATGTTTGGTTATTGGATCGGAAGCGCTATCTAGAGTTGTAGATCCGAATGACAGAGATACTATGATATTTGCCGATGGAGCAGGAGCAGTTGTTCTTGAGGCAAAAGAAGAGAATGAGAGAAGAGGCATACTTTCGCATGCAACTGTTTCACATACTCGAGATGAAAAGGACTTTTTATATATGGGAGAGAGTTATAAAAAGGACGATAATCCAACAAAGTACATCAAAATGAATGGGCATCGAATCTATTCATATGCGCTCACACAAGTACCAAAGGCGATAAAATATTGTTTAGATAAAATAGATTTACAACTGTCTGAAGTGGATAAAATATTAATCCACCAAGCGAATGAGAAAATGGACGAAGCTATTGTCAAACGTTTATACCGAGCATTTAAATTAAACGACATTCCAAAAGGAGTTATGCCTATGACTATCGATGAACTCGGAAATAGCTCTGTCGCTACTGTGCCAACATTATACGATATGATAATGCGTGGTAAAATGTCAGAACATTCAATCAATAAAAATGATATAATACTCTTCGCGTCAGTTGGTGCAGGAATGAATATTAATTGTATTGCATACAAGAGCTAACAAGACCCTCTTATTTATCAAGTATCGTCAAGTGGATTTTTGAGTGAAGTTGTGATGCCGATTTACAAATTGTTAATATCTCTTCAATAATTGTCATCGCTAAAAATTGAATTTTCCTTAGCTTTACCTTCGCTAAAAGCATTGCATGTATATAATATTTGATACAGAAACTACGGGTCTTCCCAGACGTTGGAAAGCTCCGATAAGTGATACAGATAACTGGCCAAGAGTGGTTCAGATTGCATGGCAATTGCACGATGATATGGGGAAGCTCATAGAGTCAAAAGATTACTTAATAAAGCCTGAAGGTTATGACATCCCATATGATTCGGAACAAATCCACGGAATCTCAACAGCACTTGCAGAAAAAAATGGTGTTGATCTAAAATCAGTACTTGAAGAATTCAATATTGCATTAACGAAAGCAAATTTTGTCGTTGGACAGAATGTGCAATTTGATTTGAATGTATGGGGATGTGAGTATTACCGTGAATCTATAGAGACTCCAATGGGAGAGATGTCGGTACTTGATACATGTACAGAAACTACAGCGAATATTTGTCAACTACCAGGTGGTCGTGGAGGTAGATTT
>CAJQQA010000159.1 GCA_905480355.1 uncultured Flavobacteriales bacterium
GATATATAAGATTGATAAAACTTTTCTTGAAGAATGTGGAATAGATCTAGTTGGATTAAATCCACAGCATATACATATTTACGGTAATGGAGATGGTAAATTACCTGAGTTGAATTCTGATCCGAGAACAGATGATTTGGCGCAAAATGCAATTCAAATCATTGGGGAGGGAGATGGTTCATTTGATGATGATGATTATATTCTCTTTTATGGATGGGGAGCACATAGGTGGTCTTTAGACTTATCAAACTCAAGGTTTGACCAACAAAGAAATCCTTATTCCGACTTTTCATACTACTTTATTAATATTAATTCAAATATAACTCCTTCAAGAATAGTTGATACACCTTCGACAACTTCAGCTGTGAATAATACCGTAAATTCATATTCTTATTATTCGGTACATGAAATAGATGCAACTTCTCTTGTGGGGGGTGGACAAAGATGGTATGGTGATTTATTTGATACTCAGCTGCAAAGAACATTTACCTTCAATATTCCAAATATTGAAACCGCTACACCTGCTGATTTTTCTGTTTCATTAGCGAGTAATAGTCAATCAGCAGGTGGAACTTCTCAGTCTTATTCTGTTGGCGGCCTTTCTTTGTTTTCAAGTCCTCTGCCTTCTGGAGCAGGTGCTGGGAATTATAGAAGAAACCTTAACGGTGCGGTAGATTTTAGTATGAGTTCTCCACCTAATATAATTCAATTATCGATGGCTGTGACTCGGAATTCACCAGATGTTCTAACTTATTTAGATCGAATTTTGTTGAATGCTCGTAGATCTTTAACGATGATGGATGATCAATTTAATTTTACTGATTTAAATTCTGCAGGCCCTGGAAATGTTTCAATGTTTTCTATCTCAGGAGCAACAAATCAAACATTTGTATGGGATGTAACTGATAGGCATAATCCTAGAAATATTTTAGGGGCTCTTTCTGGGACAAAATTTGAATATTCGATTGAAACGGATGATGTCAGATCTTGGGTCACGGCAAGTGGAATGAGCTTTTTCACTCCCACGAGAATTGGTGCAGTGGATCATCAAAATTTACATGGACTTGCTCAAGTTGATTATTTAATTGTAACAAACAAGGGGTTCTTAAATCAAGCGAATAGATTAGCTGGTTTACACCGTGCAAATGGCACTTCAGTTCATGTGGTAACAACTGAACAGATTTACAACGAATTTAGTTCTGGTGCGATTGATGCCACTGCTATAAAGTCATTCGCTAAAATGTTTTATGATCGAGGATTGACTGAGCCAACAACAAGACTAAAAAGCTTGCTTTTATTTGGCGATGGGACTTATGATCCGAAAAACCGTGTTAATAACAATAATAATTTTGTGGTAACATACCAAGTGTTGAATTCTGAAGATCACATTAGTGCCTTGGTAACAGATGATTATTTTGGGTTGTTAGATGATTCTGAATCGATTGGAACAATTGATGATTTAGATATAGGAGTGGGTCGACTATTAATCTCAAGCAATGAGATGGCAAAGGACCAAGTAGACAAAATTGAGCATTATATGAGAAATGGCTCAAGCCTGTATGAAGAGAACAGTGAATTGTGCGATGAAAATGGGAATACAAAAACATTTGGTGATTGGCGAAATCGCTATGTGCAAATCGCGGATGATGAGGAAAATGGTTACTTCATTGATCAAGATGTTGAGCCACAGTATGATTCAGTAACAAAGTATCACCCTTCAATGAACTGTCAAAAGTTGTATTTAGATGCTTTTCAACAAATCACTTCAGCCGGTGGGGAGAGATATCCAGATGTAAATGATGCGATAGATAGAGAAATTAAGAATGGTGCTTTGGTGATTAATTATGTCGGGCATGGAGGTGAGGTTGGTGTTGCAGAAGAAAGAGTGATAACGGTGCCTCAGATACAAGGATGGAGAAATATAAACCGTTTAGCTCTTCTTGTTACGGCAACATGCGAATTTACGAAATATGATGATCCTGATAGGGTTTCTGCTGGTGAGTGGGCATCAATCAATCCTGATGGTGCTGCCATTGCCTTAATGACGACAACACGCTCTGTGTATTTTGGCGTGAATACAAATACGGGTACGTCGTTCTTCGAGAATGTATTTAAAAGAGACGATAATATGCAACCTCGTACTTTTGGTGAAATTATTAGACAATCGAAAAATGGTGTTGCGGGAAGCAATAATAAGAGAAGTTTTACCTTAATTGGGGACCCTGCTCTTAAAATTGCATTACCACGTCTACAAATAATTACAGATAGTGTAAATGGCTTATCTCCTTCCATTGAAACAGATACTATTAAAGCATTAAGCAGAGTAGTTATTAAGGGGCACATTGCCGATAATAGTGGCATAATCATGACAGGGTTCAATGGAGTTATTTCGCCAACAGTTTATGATAAACCAAAAGAACAACAGACACTAAGCAATAATATTTCCTCGCCATTAAGAATTTTTAATGTTCAAACGAGTAAATTGTATAGAGGTAAAGCAAGTGTAGTTAATGGTTATTTTGAATTCACCTTTATAGTTCCTAAAGACATTGACTTTTCATATGATTTCGGAAAATTAAGTTTTTATGCCGAAAATGGAGTGACAGATGCTCAAGGCAACGAAAACCGGGTAGTCATCGGAGGAATTGATCCTAATGGAATAAATGATACAGAAGGTCCTGATATCGAACTTTTTATGAATGATGAAAATTTTGTCAATGGCGGAATCACAGATGAAAATCCGTTGTTGATTGCCAAATTGTTTGATCTCAATGGAATAAATACTGTTGGAAACGGTATTGGACATGATTTGATAGCAGTACTTGACGGTGAAACGGCAACCCCTTTTGTTTTAAATGATTTTTATATCTCTGATATAGATTCTTACCAAAATGGTGAAGTTCGTTTTAATTTCACAGATATAGAACCTGGACCTCACACAGTGGCTATAAAAGTATGGGATGTGAATAATAATTCTTCAGAAACAACAATCGACTTTATTGTTTATGAAAGTGAAGAGTTGACTTTGGAGCATGTATTGAATTACCCAAATCCATTTACGACATCTACAAAATTCTTCTTTGAGCACAACCAAGTTTGCAGTCAATTAGAAACTCAAATACAAATCATGACAGTTTCAGGCCGCTTGGTTAGAACAATAAACGAGATGGTTACAACTGATGGATTCAGATCTTCAGGTATTCCATGGAATGGACTGGATGAATTTGGTGACCAACTCGCAAAAGGAGTTTATGTTTACCGGGTCAAGGTAACTTCTCCAACAGGTAAAGTTGCAGAGAAATTAGAAAAATTGGTTATTTTAAAATAACAATACAATATTGGAGCTTCATTTACGTATATTTGTAAATTCAGTTTAGAATAATCATAGAAGATGAATAAAGTAATATTAAGTATCTCGGCCATTCTTGTCGTTTTTTCAGTTTTTGCTCAGCCTACAGGAGGTTCTGGAGTAACAGACGAGGATTTACAATTGAACACAATTACAACAGCTGTTCCATTTATGTCGATTACACCTGATTCCAGAGCTGGGGGAATGGGGGATGCAGGAACCGCATTAAGTCCTAATTCAACATCTATTTATTGGAATACAGCAATGCTAAATTTTTCCGAGGAAAAATCTGAGGTAAGTATTTCCTATACGCCTTGGTTAAGACAATTGACCAATGACATTCATTTATCCTATGTTTCTGCATTTACAAATTTTGGCGATCGGCATTCCATTGCAGGTGCTTTAAGGTATTTTAGTTTAGGTGAGATTACATTTACTGATGAAAGTGCAAACTTTATTCGTGAGGATAAACCAAGTGAATTTGAGATTACAGGTGGTTATGCATTTAAAACTTCTGAAAGAACAAGTGTTGGAGTAAATGGAAAATTTGTTTATTCGAATTTAACAGGAGGTTTAACAGTACAAGGTGTTGAAACAAAGCCTGGAGTTGCTGGTGCTGCTGATGTTTCTTTCGCGTTCTTTAATGAAGATGCTGAGGTTGGAGGATTAAAAGGTACTTATATCTTTGGTACAACAATTAACAACATTGGAAATAAGATAAAATATTCAGATGTTGGATCAAATTCGCCTGGCGATTTTCTTCCAATGAACTTGAAAATAGGAAATTCATTCAATGCTAAATTTGATAAGTTTAATAGCTTAACGTTGTCAATTGATTTACAAAAACTTTTGGTTCCAACACCTGCTGTTATTGATCCTATTACTGGAGAAATAGCATCAGGGCTATCAAATAATGTTGGGGTTATCGCTGGCATGCTTCAATCATTTTATGATGCTCCTGGTCGATTAGTAGAAGATGAGAATGGAGATTTTATTCAGAATGCAGACGGATCGTTTGAAGTGGTTAAAGGATCTAAATTTAAAGAAGAATTGACAGAAATCAACATTGCCGCTGGTTTGGAGTATTGGTACAATAATATCTTAGCTGTTAGAACAGGTTTTTTCTATGAAAATAAGAACAAAGGTGCTCGTCAATATTTTAATGTTGGTGTAGGATTTAAATACAATAAATTTGGAATTGACATTTCCTATTTAGCAGCTTTAAAGAAAACAAACCCTTTAGCAAATACACTGAGGTTTAGTTTACGTTTTGCACTAGGCGGAGATTTAGCTAAACCGAGTGATTCAGGAGCGCCTAAATAGATGAATATTCGAATTGGATATGGTATCGATGTGCATCGTTTAGAGAAACGAATACCACTATTTATTGGCGGGGTTAGACTTGATTCAGAACATGGAGCAGTTGGTCATTCAGACGCAGATGTGCTTCTTCATGCTATTTGTGACGCATTACTTGGAGCAGCTAACTTGAGAGATATTGGTCATCACTTTTCTGATAAGGATCCAAAATATAAAGGCATCGACAGTAAGATTCTACTAAAAGAGGTGTTTTTGCTTATTAAAGAAAAAGGATATTCTGTTATTAATATTGATAGTACTATAATTCTAGAGAGTCCAAAAGTAAATCCTTACATTCCAAGAATGCAAAAAGAAATTGCAAAGATTCTTAAAATCGAAGAAGATGCAGTTTCAATAAAAGCGACAACTCATGAGGAAGTAGATTCTTTTGGTGAAATGAGAGCAATTAAAGCATATGCAGCTTGCCTTATTAATAAGTAGATAGCTTAAAAGATTCACAGTTTAAATATTATCAATTAATTTCTGATTTTATAGAAGTCTCTATCCAAAAAGTTATATTTGTATTGAAATTATTAAAGATTTAGAATGCAAAAATATACAACGAAGGAATCCTTATTAGAATTATATAACAAACCTCTTCTTGAATTAGTTTTTGAAGCGGCAACTGTTCACAGGTTGCATCATAATCCGAGAGAGGTTCAGATGTCATCTTTGTTGAGTATCAAGACTGGTGGATGTCCTGAAGATTGTGGTTATTGCCCTCAAGCGGCAAGATATCACACGGATGTGGAGGCACATAGATTAATGTCTGTTGAATCTGTAATTGAACAAGCACAAAATGCAAAGTCAAATGGTTCCTCTCGTTTGTGTATGGGAGCTGCTTGGCGTGAAGTTCGCGATAATAAAGATTTTGACAACGTCATTGAAATGGTACAAGCTGTCAATGATTTAGACATGGAAGTATGTTGTACTTTAGGAATGTTAAATCAAAATCAAGCGGAGCGATTGAAGGATGCAGGATTATTTGCATACAATCATAACCTTGATACTTCTCCAGATTATTATGATGATGTTATTTCTACAAGAGAATATGAAGATCGATTAAATACGATTGACAATGCAAGGAAAGCAGGTATTTCTGTTTGTTCTGGCGGGATTATAGGCATGGGCGAAGCTGTTGAGGATAGAATTGGTTTACTGATGAGCTATCTGGAAATGGAAAACCCTCCTGAATCTATTCCTATTAATGCTTTGGTCGCTGTTGAAGGTACGCCAATGGCTGAACAAAAGCCAATTGAACAATGGGAGATGATTAGAATGGTTGCTACAACACGAATTGCTTTTCCAAAGTCGGTAGTAAGACTTT
>CAJQQA010000160.1 GCA_905480355.1 uncultured Flavobacteriales bacterium
AATTGTTGAGACCGCATTTATCAATCCTAAGTCATATGTAAGATTTCCTGCTCCGTCATTAGTATAAGATGAAGAAAGCCCATCATCGTGACAAGAAAAAATATCAAGTGTACCATTATTATCAATATCAGCAAAATTAGAAGCCTGTACAAAGATACTTGGTCCTGTTAAAAGGCTTTTAGTATAATCGGTTCCGGAGGCATTTGCAGTTAAGAGCTTTAAACCATTGTAGGCACCCCCAGCAAAAATATCATTGTAACCATTTCGGTCATAATCTCCAACACAAAAGGCCCAAGCATTACTTCCAGGTCCAGGTCCATTAAGACTACCCCAATCTAGGGCTGTCCAGGTTCCTCCAGTAGATTGATATTCGACTTCTAAAGATCGTGCTCCACTTAAACGAACAAGATCATCCATTCCATCACCATTCATATCTGCAATACCAATAGCGACTCCACTACTTAAAGATCCGTTGACCAATAACCCAGTGTTGTCTGTAAATGTGACTTGTCCGAATACGCTAGAGAATAAAGCGCTGGTTCCTATAGCCAAAAAAGTTTTAGTAAAATTTAGTTTCATAATAAAAAGAGTTTAAACAGTTAATAAGGTAGCTACAAAAATCTATATAGCAAGAAATTTGTAGAATTTGAATTTATAATTTCGTTTACAATGTACGAAAAATAGTTTTAATCGGTTTCTGGAAAAAAAAACTTAATCAGTACTTGAATAACTTTCCAAAACTAGCAGAGCTCTAGAAAAATGAATTCATATTGAGATGGTTTGTTTTTACAAATGAAAAGATTATTTACATTTCCAAGCGAGTGAAGAACTACCTAAGATTGCGGCATTTTTATCATGTAAATCGGATACTATAATATCAACTTTATTTTGATAAATATTAAGTTGAACCTTTTCCATATAATTTTTCACTTTTATTGCGAAATAAACTCCACTTTGGGCTATTCCTCCAAAAAGAACATAGGCTTTTGGACTTGAGAAACAAGTAAAATTGGCAAGCGATTCTCCAAGAACCATCGCTGTATAATCGACTATTTCAGCACAGAATGTATCTCCATTCTTTGCAAAATCAAACACATTTTTTGCTGTTGGGTTTTCTATTTTGAAAATTTTAGAATTCAATTTGTTTTTGGACTTCAATTCTTGTATAGAACGAACGACACCAGTAGACGATACATATGCTTCTAAACAACCTTTCCTGCCACATCCGCATTCTCGGCCTTGAGGTATGACAATGATATGGCCATATTCTCCAGCGAAGCCATCATGACCATAAACAATTTTATTGTTTATTACTATTCCACTGCCGAAACCTGTTCCTAAAGTGATTGATACAAAATCATTAATGTTTTTAGTGGCTCCAAAGAGTTTTTCGCCCATTGCTGCTGCATTAGCATCGTTCGTTAACGTCGCTTTAACACCAAATTCCGTTTCGAAAATTTTCGCCAATTCAATGAATCCATTCCAGGGCAGGTTAGGGGCGAATTCAATAGCACCATTGTAATAATTTCCGTTAGGTGCACCAATTCCAATTCCTATTATATCTGATATAGAGGAGAAAGCTAGCACCTGATGAGCTATTTCTTTTACCAATTCAGTGGGGGATTCATAATTGGATGTTTTTATGCTTCCTTCTAATTCAATATTTCCTTTATTATCTACTAATCCAAACTCAGTATTAGTGCCTCCAATGTCAATCCCTAAGGCATATTTTTGATTCATAATTAATTCATTTTGTTAAAATTCCATTCTTCCATAAAGGAATTTAGGAAGGACTCCATTAATTCATGTCTTTTTTCACCCAATGATTGCCCTGTTTTAGTATTTAAACGATTCTTTAAAAGGAGCAACTTTTCGTGAAAGTGATTAATCGTATTTGTCTTTGTATTGGCATATTCAGAAAAGTTTTTATGTAATGTTGCATTCATTTTAGGATCATAGATAGCTTGATTTTTATGACCACCATATGCAAAAGTTCGTGCAATCCCAATTGCGCCGATGGCATCAAGTCTATCTGCATCTTGAACGATTTTACCTTCTAAACAATTCATTTCAGATTTCGTTTTTGCACCCTTGTAGCTTACATTATCTACGATGTATTTAACGCGCTCAATTATTTCGTTTTCTACATACAAACGACCAAGTATTTCACTAGCTACAATTCCTCCTTCATTCAATTTCCCACCATTAAACTTATGGTCCGAAATGTCATGGAGTAATGCTGACAACTCTATGACTAATAGGTCTCCACCTTCTTTCAGTTGAATGAACCGAGATAAATTAAGCACTCGTTCAATATGATACCAGTCGTGCCCAGTTGCGTCGCCTTCAAATTGACTTTTAATTTCATCAATAACTTGATCTACAATACTCACTTTCTTTCCATTAAATTAAAAAATTGTATGCTACCACCCTTCATTGTTGCAATAAGTTTGTCATTACTAATCGCAAGACTAAAGTAAGCTCCATCAGCAAAAGGAATCCAATCAACACCGTTATTGATCGAGAAATCAATTCCGTTTCGTCCACAAGTGTAAAAAATGCCGTCATATGAAATCACGCATGATCTGTATCCTCTGACTGTTTTATCACTATTGTACCATGATTCACCACCGTCATTTGAGTAAAAGCAAACATTCATCCTTAAATTCGGATCTTGGTAGTCACCACCTACAATTACACCGATGGTATCGTTCATGAAATTCAATGAATAAGCACCTGTTGATTCTCCTGGATAATAGGGTAAAACAATTGCCTTCCAGCTTTTACCATTGTTCGTGCTTTTAAAGAAACGACTGATTCCACCACCAGAAATAAAAACATACGTACTGTCATTAATTACTTGAACATTGGAGCCACTTGCTGCAAATCCAGCTTCTTGTTTGTATGCTTTTATCTCTCCAGAGCATTTATTCCAAGTTAAACCTCCATCTTTTGTGTCATAAATACTAAATATACTGTCCTTAGGATCTCCCATCATAAAACCTGTTAACCCATGAAAGTCCATCCCATCTAGAAAAACTCCTTGCCACTCATCTAATTTAATGACCTTTGTGGCTCCTTTTAAATCCATATAGAGTAATTTGCCGTTTTTACCGCTGTGCAGACCTATAATTTTGTCGTTTACAAATTCCACGTCTCTGATTTCATCAAAATCAGGCAATTTAAAGATCAACTTAGCGCTTGCTTTTTTTAGATTAATGTAATATAAAGAACCATCAGAATTACCAATAAATATTCGGTTTGAATCAGCGAATAATCCTCTTGAATAAATTTTCCCATCGCTATAATTCGTAATGGGTGCTTTCCTATTTCGCTTAATATATTTCTTCGTCTTAAACTGTCCATAAGTGCCGAAGCAAATTAGGATGAAAAGAAAGCTATTTATTAAATTTCTCATTAAATCGTTTTTCTTGTTTGCTCTTTAGCTCTTCAAAATTATCAGGAATTACTCTTTTCCATCTTTTGTGTGACCAAAGCCAATATTCAGGTGACTTTCGAATAACTTTCTCCAGTAATTTTGTATGTGCTTCAGTTATTTCTCCCCATTTAGTATCACTTGCGTTTTCTGTGATGAGTTCTAGCTCTAGTTCATAATGACCTCGTTTCACCTTTTTAGTTGCGAAGAATACTACAGCATAATCTTTTTGATTCGCTAATAATTCAGTGCCAAATATAACTGCAGTTTCTTGATTTAGAAATTGAGTCCAGTAGCATTTTAACGGGTCGGTTGGTGATTGGTCAGATAAAAGTAAAACTGCATGAGGCTTTTCTGTATAGTCTTCAAGAATTTGTTTTTGATTAAGTCTATGAATGACTGTCATACCGAATCGATTTCTCCGCTGGTTCACCTTTTGATCCCAAAATTTTGAAGTCATTCGTTTTCCAATTCCGAATGCTTTATGACGGAAAATCATATCCTGTGCAGTAATAATCCACTCCCAATTATTGTAATGGCCAGAAACAAGTAAAACGTTTCTGCCTTCGGAATAAAGTCGTTCCATCAATGAATTATTTTTGACGGTTACTCTTCTGCTGTATTGCTTTTTTGAAAAACTCAAATTCTTAATGCCTTCAGCTAAAATATCGGTAAAATGTCTATAAAATTTTCTTTTAATCTTTTTTCTTTCGTGATCTGATAACTCGGGAAAGCTCAGTTTTAAATTCTTGTCAATAACTTTTTTTCGATAAGGGAATACTGTGATTAGAAGTAGAAAAAATAAATCCGTCATCAGGTACAATACTCGAAGTGGGAGCAAAGAAAGCGGGTAAACCAAGCAGTAATAGGCAAATTTCTCTAACATCACTTTTTGTATTTTGTGCCCCAAAGCGTATTAATATTACTTTCTACTTCTTGTTCTTTAGAACTTGTTCCAGCTGAATAGAATGAGGTGCCACTAATTTCTTTAGGAAGAAATTCTTGTACGGCAAAATTGTTTGCAAAATCGTGAGAATACAAATAGCCTTTACCATAACCAAGTTCTTTCATTAGCTTAGTTGGAGCATTTCGTAAGGGGAGAGGTATTCCCAGATTTCCAGTTTCTTTTACTAATTGTTGCGCCCTATTTATGGCTAAATAAGCAGAATTACCTTTAGGAGAATTAGCCAAGTAAATAGTGCATTGAGCCAAAATTATTCTTGACTCAGGCCAACCAACAGCTTGAACAGCTTGAAAACAATTATTAGCCATCAGCAGAGCGTTTGGATTTGCCAGACCAATATCTTCTGATGCTGAAATTAAAAGTCTACGTGCAATAAACTTAGGATCTTCACCGCCTTCGACCATTCTTGCCAACCAATAGACCGAAGCGTTTGGATCACTTCCTCGAATGGACTTGATGAAAGCAGAGATAATATCGTAATGCTGTTCGCCGTCTTTGTCATAGGAAGCGACAGATTGTTGAGCGCGTTCATTGACGACTTGATTATTTATTGTTATTTCTTTTTCTTGAAAAGTCCCAATAATAATTTCAAAGATATTAAGTAATTTTCTGGCATCTCCACCAGATATAGCCATCAAAGAGTTAATCTCCTCTAGTTTTATCGTCTTTGTTTTGAGTACTTTATCTTCTAAAATAGCCTTGTTTAGAATGCCCAATAAAGAATCTTTATTATGATCGTTAAGCGTATAAACCTGACAACGTGAAAGCAATGCGGAAATAACTTCGAAAGATGGGTTTTCAGTTGTAGCACCAATTAAGGTAACAACGCCTTTCTCTACTGCTCCAAGAAGTGAGTCCTGTTGGGCTTTAGAAAAACGATGGATTTCATCGATAAATAATATAGTCCCAGACTGCTGGAACATTCCTGCATTTTCTACTTTCTGTATTATTTCACGAACATCCTTAACACCTGAAGATATTGCAGATAATACATGCATCGGACGATCAAGATGTTTTGCAATTAGGAATGCCAAAGTTGTTTTCCCAACACCTGGAGGTCCCCATAGAATCATTGAAGGAATTAAACCTGAATCAAGGGCTCTGCGCAAAGAAGCCCCCTTTTTCATTAAGTGATCTTGACCAGAGTAATCATCCAGCGACTTGGGGCGCATTCGTTCTGCAAGTGGTGCTATTATCCCCATTGTTTAATTGTCTGAAGGATTAATCGGGAATTGAGCCATGAGCTTAAATTTCCCACCAAGTTTCTCCAAGGTTTCTTTCCAGATGTTTTCATTTTTGGTATCTAGAATTTGCTCATTATTCACGTTGTTTAATACAATCCAGGCTTTTGAAGCTAATTCTTCGGTTAGTTGGTTTTTCTCCCAACCAGAATAACCAATAAAAAAACGAATTTTATTTTCTTTCTCAGGCTGATCAATTAACGCTTTTTTTATGTCATTAAAATCGCCACCAATAAATAACCCCTTTGAAGCTGGGACACAGTTCTTAATCTGACTTCCTAATGAATGAATATAGAAAAGATTAGCGGTATCCACAGGCCCACCAATTGAAATGTTGGTTGTTACTGCTGGGAACCCTTCAACAAAATCAGAAATTTTAGTGTCCACAAACTTATTTAATACAAAGCCAAAACTACCCTCTTCGCTGTGATCACAAAGTAGAATGACTGATCTCGAAAAGTAGTCATCATTCAAAAAGGGTTCTGAAAGCAAAATACTCCCGCTCTGTAATTTATTATCTGTATGAAAGTTAAAATCAATCATGTGGTTGCCAAGTTAATTATATTATAAGAATGCAGGTGGTTTTCTAATGTCAATTTTAGCATCTTTAAACAGTGATGAAGTTGATCGAATGCTAAACAGGAAGCTCTTATTTCCCCCAATAGGTGTCCAGTCAAATGATAGGGCCCAACAATGTAAATCTCGGGCTAATCGAAAGTGAGTATTGATAATTTCCTTCTGCTCTAAATCAATATTTATGGTCGAGACTAATTTCCATCGTTTTGTGAAGCTTATATCACCATTAATAAGTAAGGTTTGGTTAAATCTTTTTCGGTCTGGGTTTGTACTGGTGATATTTGTATTGGTTGCGATGGAGTATATGTGTGAAAAGGAGACTTTCCATGGAATATCAAAATTAACGATATGTTCAGGATGCAATAGAAAATAATTATAATCAGAAGTCCACGTGCCTGAATTCGCGATGTTGTTGTTTTGCAATTTCACTCTACTTTTTTTTGACGTTAGAGTAACAGATGTAGAAATACTGGTATTTAATAGTCGACCTAATTTCCCACGAGAAACTAATGCATAATCCGATAGTATAGCTCCAGATGTATCGTTCCAGTTGTATGGAGATAATGATGAGTTGGCAACAATACTTAACCATTTTATTGGGCTTATCCGCAAGGAAAGTTTGATGTTAGAGAGATTCATTGAATCAGAAAGTAAATTATAGTTTCCGTTTATTGTAAAGGCGTCTATGATTCTGATTTTTTTAAATCCTGTGATTGTATCTTCTTCGGACTTTCGTTTTAATTCAAATGTATTGTTAAAGCCAAAAGTAATTAATGCACGATCTTGCGTTTGATTAACCTGATACAGTGATTGTTCAAAAGGAGAATAGCTTATTAGTCCCATGTTAATTCCAACACTATCTGAAATAATTTTGTTTAGGTTTGGGATGTATTGGAAACCAAAAGAAGGAGTGAGCACATGTCGCAAGAGTGCCTCGTTTTTACCAACAAATTTATAATAACTATAAACAGCTGTATTCAGTTGAGCGTTGAATGATAAAGAATGAGCTGCTCCAGCCTTCCGAAGAGTATCGCTTAATGTTGAATTGGTTGATGCGTCGTAGATTTTCTTAGTCTGCTGAAAATTTATCTTATTTCCGTAATTGATTGATGGTGTGAATTTCCAAGTGTTTTTAAATAAACTAGCTGTTGTCTGAATTGTAACATTCTGATTGATTCCATTCTGAAATTGATTACGGATAGCAGTATAGTTATTTGTTTGGATTAAAGAATCCGCAAACGTTGATCTATTTTGCCCTTCAAAACTATAAGTAACTCCAAATCGTTTTGCCATTTCACCTATTGCAGAATTCTTTTTAACTAATTTTTTAAATGGGTAAAATCGATTAACATTTACATTAACAATAGGACTTTTTAGCGAAATATTCTTTGACAATGAGTTTTGGCGCATAGAAAGCTTAAGTCCCATAGTTATAGGTTTGCCAGGGAATGTTCGCGTAATGTTTATATCAGAACTCAAAGTATTATTAAAATAGGAAGAATTTAATGGGTCTAAATCATTTTTTGAATTGTAGTCAGAAATGAAATTGATATTAGTGGAGAAATTCCAGTATGGATTTGCTTTTGGATCTTGAAGATGTGTCCATTTAACAGTTGATTTATTCTGGTTTACATTCTCTGGGAAGCCAGTTTTAAATTGTTGAAAGCCTAAATTAAATGAGCCATTATGTTTGTAACGCTTAGCATAGTCTGTTACATTTCTAAATCCCCAACTTCCCCTATTATAAAGTGTAGCATAAACACTTGTTTGGAGCTGATCATTGATTGGGAAGTAATATCCTAAATCTTGAAAACCGTAACCATATTGAGATGTTGGTATAATTTGAGGGAATAATAGCCCATGTGTATTTTTATTGTCGCTTTGTGGGATGACCATGAAAGGCAATCCAAGTGGAGTAGGAACTCCTTTAATCCATAAATTCATTGGTCCAGATACGATTCGTTTCTCAGGTATCATTACGGCTTTAGAAAGTTGAAAGTGAAAATGAGGTTCTGGCAAGTCACAGGTAGTAAACCGTCCTTTTTTAAAATGAATTTCGTCATTAGGATGCCGTTTTGCTACTTCCATATACAAGACGTTTTCGTCTTGCTTTATTGATACTTCTTCAATGTAACCCTTTTTAGACTTAAAATTATAACGGATTGAAGAGGCCGTAATTTTCTCGCTACCA
The DNA here is from genome assembly GCA_905480355.1 of uncultured Flavobacteriales bacterium. Lineage (GTDB taxonomy): Bacteria > Bacteroidota > Bacteroidia > Flavobacteriales_D > Crocinitomicaceae > UBA4466. Next base: position 8,409 of record CAJQQA010000160.1, read on the forward strand.
TCTGAGAAATTTGGCATTTGTAATCGGTTAGAGTCCTCGTCATAAATATATGAGGCGTATACTTCACTTTTATCAAGGTCAATTAAAATATAACCAGCATCCATTTGAATTTCTCCATTGTCAATTTTCGCATTATTGTATAAGTGAACTTGATTCTTTTTTAGATCTTCATAGATAGAATCTGCAGCACTATAATAGATTGGGGAGTCTAAATCCTTTGAATCGACCAACAATGTGTCACGTGAAATTTGGGCGTAACCAACACTAGGAATGCACATTATTAACAATGTGCAGAGTATAACTACATGTATGGAACACTTTTTGAACACTAAATGTGCATTAAATTTGTTTTGTGATTCTTTGTAATAGCAAAACTATTAAATTAAATTTCAAATGACCCAAAAACTCAAGCGATCTAGCATATTTTATGCCATATTAACTATCGTACTTTTTATTTCCCCTTTTAGTAACGGTCAAGATACCGATGAATTGTTTTCTGCTATAAAAACTGTAGTCATCGATGCTGGACATGGTGGGAAAGATCCTGGTTGCCATGGCGCGATAGCCAAAGAAAAAGAGGTATGTTTAGAAATGGCTTTGCAATTGGGAGAATTAATAAAATCGTCTTACCCTGAAGTTAAAGTTGTTTACACGCGTAAAACAGACATTTTTGTCGAGCTGGATGAACGAGCAAAAATAGCTAATCGTAATCATGCTGATTTATTTATATGCATTCACGCCAACGCTGCGAGTGCTTCTGCTTATGGAACTGAAACATATGTTTTAGGTCTTCACCGTACAGAGTCGCAACAAAGAGTTGCAGAAAGAGAAAATTCAATTATTCATCTAGAAGAAGATGGAGGAGCAAAGTATAAAGGCTTCGATATGTCACCTGATGCAATTATTGCGAGGCAAATTCAGCTGAGTGTCTTTTTGGATCAATCCATTAATTTCGCATCAAAGCTACAAACTCAATTTAAAAGTATTGGCAGACATGATCGTGGCGTTAAACAAGCAGGGTTCTTAGTTCTTTACAAAACAACAATGCCGAGTGTTTTGATTGAAACAGGGTTCTTAACTAACGTAAAGGAGGAAGTATTCTTGCGTACTGCGGAAACACAGAAACTTATGTCCTACTCAATGTTTCAAGCTTTTAAGAAGTATAAAAACGAGCTGGAAGGTATTGTCGATG
>CAJQQA010000161.1 GCA_905480355.1 uncultured Flavobacteriales bacterium
AGTGAATTACAAGCTAGGAGTTCTTGATGGTGCGTTTAAAATTTACAATCTAGAAGGGGTGGTAATCGAAGAAATTAACTATAAAGCAGGGAAAAAGCATCAGGAATCAATGTATTATTATGATGACGGGAAGCCGCTTAAAATAGAGCATTGGAATATGGGTGTGAAAAATGGAGCATTTAAAATTTTCTACTACCAAGGGCATTTGCAAGAAGAAAGGACTTTCAAAAAAGGTAAAAAAGAAGGTTGGTATAAGTTGTATTATCCTGATTCTAAAGTCAAGAATGAATCGTTGTTTGAAAAAGATGTATTGATTGAAGAGCATCGATACGATGAGCAGGGGAGAGAGACCTATTCTTTTGGCACCCCAACTGGAGACCAATCGGAAGATGATGCAATGCCTAAGACGAAAAAAAAGAAAAAAAGGAAGAATAATTAATCAAAATTTTTCACTGCTTTTTATTTTTGAACAAGAGTCTTTTTATCTTTACGGCAAACGGATAAAATGACACAATTTACTTTTGATTCTCACAATCATTCTCAACAATTCATTCGAATCACCGCTGAATTTGAAACTAATGTGGCGTTAACAAAAATTCAACTGCCTAGTTGGAGGCCCGGTAGATATGAATTGGCAAATTTCGCAAAGTATATTCGTAATTTTAATATAGTCGATGAGAAAGGAAATGCACTTTCATGGACCAAAATAACCAAAGATTCTTGGGAGGTAAATACGTCGGGCTGTATCGGAATTAAAGTTGAATATCAATTTTACTCCAATATTTTAAACGCAGGATCAACTTTTCTAGATGAGAATCAATTGTATGTGAACCCCGTAAATTGTTGTGTATACACGGAAGAAACATACCATCAAAAAGTACTCATTCGCTTACTTATTCCTGAAGATTGGCAAGTAGCTTCTTCATTAACTAAAGAAAAAATTGGTTATTCTGTTGCAAACATGGACGAATTAATGGATACACCATTTATCGCATCCTCTCAGTTACAGCAAAAGTCCTACGAATCAAACGGAACAACATTTTATGTTTGGTTCAATGGAGAGGTGAAACCAGATTGGGAGCGATTGATTAAAGATTTCAAAGCATTTACAGATATACAAATCAACAAGTTCACCGAATTTCCAGTTAATGAATATCATTTTTTAAATCAAATACTGCCATATAGAACATACCATGGAGTGGAACATCAGAAGTCAACAGTAATTTCTCTCGGACCTTCATATGAAATATTCTCTGGTATGTATGATGACCTCTTAGGAGTTAGTTCTCACGAACTCTATCATACATGGAACGTGAAAGCAATTCGGCCAATAGAAATGTTTCCGTATGATTTCTCAAAAGAAAATTATTCAAAATTAGGTTATCTATATGAGGGTGTAACAACTTATCAAGGCGATATGTTTTTATTCAAAAGTGGTGTTTTTTCAGAAGAACAGTATTTTAAAGAATTAAGCGAGCAGTTGCAAAAACATTTCGATAATCATGGTCGATTTAATTACTCTGTAGCGGAATCGTCATTTGATACATGGCTTGATGGCTATGTTCTAGGTGCTCCTGCTAGAAAAGTTTCGATATATACGGAAGGTTGTCTGCTTGCATTTGTAACAGACGTTCGTATTCGAATTGCTACTGATAATAAATATGGGATTGATGAGGTAATGAAGCGTCTGTATTTTAATTATGCCCTAGAAAATAAAGGTGTTTCCGAAGGCGATTATCAAAATATGATTGAAGCTGTTTCTGGAATTTCTTTCCAAACGTTTTTTGATAATTTTGTATATGGTAACCATGCGTTTGAATCAATTATATCTGAGGCTTTGGAGGATATGGGATTAGAATTAATACATGACCCTAGTGAAAATTATTCGGAAGGTAGATTAGGAATGAAAATCACTAAAAAAGGAAATAATTTCATAATATCGAATTTGTACCCTGGAGGACCTGCAGAAAACGGAAAACTTTCCATCGGAGATGAAATCATAGCAGTTAATGGCTTCAGCTGTCAGGGAGACTTAAATAAATGGTTAAATTATTTCGATGACGATCAAAAAGAAGTTACCGTAATAAGAAACGGTCGAATGCTTAATTTTATCTTTCCAGAGGTGAATCGAAATTTCTATATGAGATACAGTATTGCTAAAATGAAAGACATTACAGGAGATCAAAAACGCCTGTTTGATAATTGGAAGAAATAGTTTTTACTTTTCGGTTAATTTTATTGCAATTTTACCGCCAAACCAAGCCATTGGAATATATGCAAGAATGAGATCAGCTATTTCAAACCACATCGGACCAGGAAGTATAAAGTTCATTATTATTCCTCCAATGAGAAAGAATCCTCCAATACCAATTGACAACTTCATTTTGTGACTTGCAGCTAATAAACCTACTACTATTGCTCCAACAAGTGTTCCGAGCGAATGAGCTAAAAAAGGGAAGACGAAATTTTTAAATTCTAAAGTTGGCATGATTGCAATCAGAGCATCAAAATCATTTAGATCTAAATCGGCGATTGGAAAAAAGGTGTAACCAATATTTACCAATCCTAGATTGACAAAACTGCCAATAAACCATCCGAGAATGAATGCTAAGATGTTTCGAATGATTGTCTTCATAGAGCTAAGAGTTTTATTTTTTTGTAAATCTTAAATAATAAAAAGCTTACATAATACTAGACCAAAATTTAGCACTGTATTTAAAACTTATAACTCAATCCGAAACTGGGTAGAATAGGGAACTGATCAATTTGTTCCCCTGTTACACGATTGATGTAAAAAATATTTTTTCTATCATAAACATTTGTAACACTTGCTACTAGCTCAATTATATCTTTGTTTTTAAAGATGAATTTCTTTTTAACAGTAATGTCTAGTCTGTGGTAAGTTGGTAATCGTTCACTATTAAATGTTCCCAGCAAAGTTGTTACTTCATTTGCGTTTGATGTACCTACATTTGTTGTTACACCACCATTAAACGTTTGTCCTTCATAAAATCCTGTTGTCGGTGTAAATGGCAATCCTGAACCAAAATTCCAACGGATACTGACTTCTAAATTTTTCTTTTTACCAAAGCTATATGTACCAACTAAGTTGATATTATGTCTACGGTCAAATACTGGAGCATAAGTGGTATCGCCATCCCATCTTTCGGATTTTCCGTATGAATATACAGCCCATAAAAATAAACGATCGTCTGTATATTTTACAAGTAAATCAGCACCATAAGACTCTCCATTTTCAAGAATAAAATCTTTTTTCAAGACATCGTCAACAAGTGAGAACTCAGATTCATCAGGAAATAATTTGTTACTGTTGATGTTGCTTAGCTGTGAGAAATACTTGTAATAACCTTCTAAATTAACTGATATTCGTTTGGTTAAGTCGTATTCAAACCCTCCAATTGCATGCCATGCATATTGTAATCCATTTTTTGGAGTTTTTTCATTTTGATAAAGTGTGACAAATGTTTCTTGAACATTTGTAGGTGCAGTGAGTATTCCATTAAATAGATTGACAACATCCTTGTCTGAAGAAGCTGATGTGAAATTTTGAGAAAATCGTCCACCAGATGCTTTTATTCTTAGCTTATCTGTTGCATTGTATTTTAATCTCAAACGAGGTTCTGGAGAAACTGTACTTAATGATGCGTATACCTGAGCTCTAAGGCTAGGTTGCACTACCCACCTTGGCGTTACATATTTATAACTGAAATAAACACCTATTTCAGTTGTAAAGTTTTTTGCCTCAATTTTTTGTTTTGCTTCATTGAAAGTAACATATTCTGTATTGAATCCACTTATGTTAATTCCATAATCAAATTCTGCAGAATTCTTTAGGAAATAAATAAAATCAAATCCTAAATCGAAGCCACCAATTCTACTCATTCTCGTTACAGAATCAGCATCAGTAATAAATTCATTAAATTCTGTATCAAAACTACTTCCATTCACATGGCCTTTGATAAATATTGGAGAACTACTAGGTACTAGTAAGAAATTAATTCCCCCACCACTTTGTTTCCAGTCAATTTCTGCAATTTGGTAATCTACGTTATCTCTATTGTGAAAACCAAAGGCAGAAAATTTTGAACCACCTTTACTCTTTAATGTTAATTTACCATACAAATCGGTAAATTGAAAAGGTAGTCCTTCACCATTATTTATTCTTTTGTACAATGGTTTAGAAGTATATTTTAGAAGACTTTGTTTGGCTGATAAAATGTAACTCCCATAACTCGTTTCCCCTTCTTTTATTTTTTTTAAGGGTCCTTCAAGTACTGTTTTTGCCATAAATGGTGAGAGAGAAAGCTTACCTCCAAACTTTTTTCTGTTTCCGTCGCGGTAAGTGATATCCATAATCGATGAAATTCTACCGCCATATTTCCCGTCAAATCCACCAGTAAAAATACTTGTGCTTTGTACTAATTCTGTTTCAAATATGGAGAAAAAACCAATTGAATGGAACGGGTTATATATAGTCATACCATCCAATAATATTTTATTCTGAATTGGTGTACCTCCACGAACATATAGCTGTCCACCTTGATCTCCAGTAGTAATTACACCAGGAGTAACACTGAAAGCACTAATAATATCATTCTCACCTCCAAGAGCTGGTATCCGTTCTAAGCCTTTTTTATCCAATCGTATTTCAGAAATTAAGACTTGAGTTCTCTTTCTTCTGGAGTCAGCACTAACTAACATCTCACCAAGATCCTGGATGCTTTGTAACTTCTCCAATTGAAAAGAAATATTAGCAATTCCTTTCACTTCTTTTATCGAAAAGTTCTGTGTTTGGGTTTTATACGAACCACTTTCTACTTTTATAATGTATTCTCCTTTATTCAATTTCGGGAGTGAGAAAAAACCATTGACATCAGTAATTGCTCCACTTAAATTAGTACTGTCTGCATTTAACAAACGAATTTTTTCAAACGGCATTGGTTCACCATCTGCTTTGTTGTATATAAAGCCACGTATTGTAAAATCTTGAGCACAAGTTGTTTGCCCAATAAAGAATGTGAGTAATATTCCAAAAATGATTTTCATAACAGTATTTTCTAATAAATATAGGTCCGAAGATAATTAAAACGTTTTAATTTGATTCGATTATGGCGAGAAACAATTTGAAAGGTAAGTATTATTGAGTCTGTTGTATACTCCAATTAATTATGACCTAAGAATGAGCTTTGCTTTCTCCCAATATTGATCCATTAGCTCCAAATCACTTGATGCAATTGAGACTTTATCATTCATCATTAATTCTTCCATCAATTGAAATCGTTTTATAAATTTCATATTCGTTTTGGTTAGAGCATTGTCAGGGCTTACGTTGATAAATCGAGCATAATTAATCAGTGAAAATAATACATCACCAAATTCATCTTCGATCCTATCTTGTGAGAGACCTGATTCTATTTCTACTTCTAATTCATTGATTTCTTCTTTCACTTTGTCAAAAACATCATTACGATTATCCCACTCAAAGCCAATTCCTTGAACTTTTTCCTGGATTCGAGAAGCTTTTACGATGGATGGTAGAGATTTTGGCACACCATCTAAAACAGATTTTCGGCCTTCTTTTAGTTTTAATTTCTCCCAGTTCGCTTTAACTTCTTCTTCCGTTTCTGCGACTGAATCACCATAAATGTGAGGATGTCGAAAGACGAGCTTTTCGCAAATTGCATTAAGAACAGATGTAACATTAAAAGCACCCTTTTCTTCTCCAATTTTAGAGTAGAAAACAAGATGCAAGAACAAATCGCCAATTTCCCCTTCTAAACTTTTTAAATCATTTTCAATAATGGCATCAGCAAGTTCATATGTTTCTTCAATTGTTAAACTACGAAGAGATTCTAGTGTTTGTTTTTGATCCCAAGGACACTTTTCTCTTAAGTCATCCATAATATCTAGCAATCTTTGAAAAGCAACTAATCTCTCGTCCATTTTTTATTTTCAAATTTAGTATTAATTGTTTAAATCGCTTTTGCTATTTTTACTTTGTGAAAAAACTAATTCTTCTAATTCCATTATTGATGCAATTATTTGGGGTAAATGCTCAATCTAATTATGATAAATGGTTAGAAGTCCGAGGTAAAATTGGTTACCTCGCGGCACACAGCAGCGCTATAGGACATCTGCCTAAGCAACACGCTAAAAGTATCGAGCTAGCGTATAGGTTTCAAACAAAAGGGAGTAAGGGATGGCATCATGCGTATAACTATCCAACTGTTGGTGTTGCATTATTTGTTAGTTCTGTTGGTAATAGAGAGATTTTGGGAACATACTCAGGAGTTTTTGGTTTTATGAATTTCCCATTATTAAAAACGAAGCATTTTGCATTATTTGGTAAGATTGGGGCTGGTTTAGCTTATACTGATAAGGTATATAATTCTGAGTCGAACATACTTAATGTGGCTATTAGTACACATTTCAATACCAGAATTACTTTTGGTTTAGAAGCTGAATTTAACTTTAGGCGAAACGCTATTTTGTTAGGGATTGATGCTTCTCACTACTCGAATTCAGCTATAAACACACCGAATTATGGCTTAAACTTACCTTTTTTAAGTGTTGGATATGCATATAGAATAAAGGAAGGGAGTGACTCTATAGCGAGAATGAAAAGTCAGGCAGAGATAAACTATTGGCAGTTTGGTGTGGTAGGTATTTTATCAGCAAAAAAGGTTTTTCCAACAGGGGGAAAGCATTTTACAATTTTTGGTGTTAATATTTTTGCAAGACGCTTTATAAATCATAAGGTCGGCATCGAATTGTCATTTGATTCTTTTATGAAACAATCAATTTTTGAGTTTCAAAAAGAAGTCCCAAAAACACAAGCTGATATTATTCAATTGGGTGTGTTTCTTGGTTATATTCTGCCTTTTGATAAGTTTCATTTAGTAACCGGGATGGGATATTATGTGCGAGATAAATACCAACCACAAGATTTTGTTTATCACCGTGTTGGTATGCGGTATGTTTTTGACAATGGACTTAATGTGAATCTTGTATTGAAATCGCACTGGGGAAGAGCGGATTATACGGAGTTTGGAATTGGATATACGTTTAAGAAATGAGAATACTACCACTTATAATATTGTTATTATTTACAGCTTGTAAAAAAGCAGAAGACAGGTCTTGTTTTAAGACGATAGGTGATAAAGGTGTCTTAGAGCTTGTACTTGAAGATTTTGACAAGTTAAATTTAGGAAAAAATTTGAAGTATGTCTTCGTACAAGACGTTGAGAACAGGGTTGTCCTGTCAGGCGGGAGTAATTTATTGAATTTCATACGGTTAGATGTTTCAGAAGGTGAGTTGACGATTGAAGATGAAAACAAGTGTAATTTCCTCCGTAATCAAAATAAGAAAGTAACTGTTGAAATACATTACATTGATATCTCTGAAATATTATTTCAAGGAACTGAAAAAGTTGAGTTTCAGAATCAAATGATTACAAATAACTTGCTTTTGAATTTGAGAGAAGGCGCAGGGGAGTTTAATTTAAATATAAATGCAAATCAACTGACTGTGATTGTTTCACTTGGTTGGGGTAATTTTAATATAGAAGGAGAAGTTAATTTTTTAAGATTGGATATTAAAAGTAATGGATTTGGAAGTGCTTATGGTCTTAATGTGAGAGATTCTGTGCATGTTTTGTCAAACTCATCAGAATTATTTAAATTTAATGCGGATGCTTGTTTTGTGCGTTCTCAAATGTTTGAAAAAGGGGATGTTTGGTTTATCGGGCAGCCTACTTTAGTCGATCACGTTTCATTTGGAAGTGGACAGTTGATCGATAAAAATTAGTAACTTTGTATGAAAGAAGTTACTATGATTAAGCTCATTTTTATCTCTATAGCCTTGTTGATGATCGCATTTGCTGGAATTGCGATTAAAATTTGGGCAAAAAAGGATGGTGCATTTTCTGGTACCTGTGCTAGTAATAACCCCATGTTACAAGAAGAGGGAGCATCTTGCGGTTTGTGTGGTGCTACTCCAGAAGAAAAGTGTAAAAACTAATCTTTTAAATCATAAAGATTTTACGCTGTTGGATGATTATCTCTTCGACTAAATCTAATGCCTTTTGCAGTTGTTCTTCACGAGACAATTGAGTATTATCTATCTCAATAGCCGTTTCTGCTTTTGTTAACGGGCTTTCTTCTCTATTGCTATCAATGTGGTCTCGTTTTATTAGATTCTCTCTTACAGCGTCTCTGGTTGTTTCAAATCCTCGTGCAATCAATTCCTTAAACCTTCTTTCTGTTCTGATGTCAACATCAGCTGTGATGAATAATTTTAAATCTGCAGAAGGAAATACAACAGTACCAATATCTCTGCCGTCCATGATTATTCCACCTTTATTCCCCATTTTTTGTTGTTCACCAACTAATTTTGTTCGCACTTCTTTTATTTCAGCGATTTTAGAAACAAAGGAAGAAACAATTGGAGTTCTAATTTCATCCGCGACATTTTCGCCGTTTAGTAATAGGGATGGCGCATCATTTTTATTGGCTTTGAATTCTAAATTCACATCAGCTAATTTATCGATAATCCCTTCTCTGTCAACATCTGTATTTGATATTAAGTTATTACGCAAAGCAAAAAGCGTTACACCACGATACATAGCTCCAGAATCAATGAAAATATAATTCAATTCATTTGCTAATTCTTTGGCTAAGGTACTTTTTCCACAAGATGAAAAACCGTCGATTGCAATTGTAATTTTCTTATTCGTCATAGAAACAAAGATAAATCAAAATTATTGAACATAAAAAAAAGGTGTTCTGAATTAACAGAACACCTTTGAATAATAATTTATTTCAGAATTAGAATTAGAAATAGAAATTCAATGAAAGATTACCTGAAGGTGAGAAAGAGTTCATCCAAAGTTGCTTATCATCTGGCCCTGAGTTATCACGATCAGATCCAATGAAAAAGTCAGTTGTACGACCGTTTCCTCTTACCTCTACTTCACTAACAACTGTTCCATCAAGAACAGTTCCATCGTCAGCTAAAAAATCGACACCTTCTGAAGTTGATTTAGATCTTCCCTCATGAGCAATTCCTAGTCCCCATCCAAATTCACCTCCAACTGACATCTTTGGAGCAAAGAAAAACTCTACACCAACAAAACCACGAATACCGAAAGCGGTAGTGAAACCACCTTTTTCAGCTAGTGTTCTCTCATCATGATCAGGAGCAGAATTAAAATTTCCTCCAAAATCAGTAGTGTAATTAACCATAGCGTCTTGTCCGCTATTCGCAGCGTCCATTGCAGCAACATCATACGCATAGTTATATTTTGTTGATGACTGAGCCAAAGCAAGTACTACTTCACCACCATAGTATCCTTGTAGTCTTTTTGTACCTTTTCTCCATTCTAAACCACCAGCAAGACCAACAGACCAGTCACGTTCTTTCATCATATCCTTCTCTTCGAATTTAGTGACATTGTTAGGCCAATTTGTAGGTGCTGCTGTAAAATCTGTATTGTAATTAATATCTCTTGTGTCTTTTCTATTAAGAACATTGAGTCTTATTGAACCACGATAGGCTAAATCATTTGCTTGAAAATACTTACCACTCACAGACCATGTTGGTGCAGAATCGTTAATTCCATTAAAATTAGGTGCGCTCTCACCTTTTGCGGCTCCAATGTGAACTAAATCAGCTGCAAAATTAATAAATGGCGATGCATCCACACCAATACTCCAGTCACCAGCTTCAGGGTTAAAAACTTTACCGTTTTTGTTTTTGGCAAGATCTTGTGCGAACAAACTAGTTGCTCCAAGAATTACAGCCACTGTTAAAATCGACTTTTTCATAATATTTAAATTTTTGGTTTTTGTAAATGTACTGATGTTTTTCCAAAAGGTTACAAAAAAGTATTCAACAATTTTAGGTTGATAAGATAGGAATCTGATAAATGTCTTTAATATAAGGGTTTATCTACGTTTTCCACTTGGATAAATTTGTTGATAAAGTTATCACATTATTATAGCCTGCTCTCGAATAAATGACAAATCCATAGTCTAAACTAAACTTATTAAAGATGAAACCTGCACCAAAAGAGAATCCCGAAATACCAGATCGCTCCTCTAAAGCCAGTTCTTTTCTTCTATGAAAGTCATATGCAGCACGTATTTCAATGTTTTTACCGATTAAAATTTCCAGCTGATAGGTGAAATGGTGAGCTAGCTTGGTGAAAAAACTGACATTCTTAGCGGGTATAGTTAGCCCTGTCAATGGGTCTGTCGTTGCTTTGAGGTTAGGGTCAATGTATGTAATATCCCAATTGTTGAGGTGGTGTCCTAATAAAGAGAAGCGAAAAGGGGCATGTTTGAGTTTATATGAAACGGCCATTTGGATTTCCGCAGGGAGAGGAGCTCGAATGTCTTCCGTATAGGTTGTTAGTTGATACCCAATATTTTTTGCAATAACAGTGAATAGAAATTCTTCTTCCTTATTATAGAAGGTGCCAGCAAAATCTAAAGATGCTCCAATGGCGTTATATGTTTCTAGTTGAGAATAAAGGAAATTAACGTTAGCACCAAGCGATATCCGTTTATTAACTGCTTTGCCAATAGCACCACCAACAATCATTTCTACAGGGGTGAAAGTACCTTCATTCTCTCCCGCAATTGAGGTTCGTTGAAATTCCCCATAATTTACATACTTAATATAAGGTGCAATTGTGCCTGCTTTTTTTGTGTGTATGCCATAGCTTAGCATGCCATAATTGATTCTACCAGCCAAAAAGGCGGTGTTAAAACTTAGTACCTTATTCATCTCAGGATTTAATAGAGATGGATTTGATACTCCTAGATTGACATCTTTATCAAGCACTGAGATAAAATCTCCACCAAGCCCTGAGCTTCTAGCGTTAAACGAAAGGTCGAGAAGTTGAAACGAATTGAACCCTCCAGTTTGTGTATAACTATGGTTATAAATACTAAAGGTTAATAAGAAGAATATCGTTTTCATTAAAAAATAAACGTTGAGATTATATAAAAATTATGTTTCAGACTCTTTTTCCTAATTCAATAACTTCTAGGTTTTGAATCTTTGGCCCTGAAATGTTAAAGCGTAAAATTGTTTTTATTTGATGAAAGCCTTTATAACCGCATGCTCCAGGATTCATCCAAAGCATGTCGTAATTAGAATCCATCTTTACCAAGCAAATGTGAGAATGCCCGCATATGAATAAGTCTGGAACTTTTTTTTCTAGGGCTAATTTCGTTTGAGGATAATAATATCCCGGTTTCCCCCCGATATGCGTAATCATAACATTCACATCTTCACAATTGAATGTTTCAAATTCTTTGCATTCAGTCCTTAAGTCTGCGCCATCTATATTTCCATATACAGCCCTCGTTGGTTTGAATTTGTTTAATTCGTCTAGCACTTCTATAGTACCAATGTCACCTGCATGCCATATTTCGTCTACATCTTTGAAATGGAGAAATATTTTAGGATCTAAATGACCATGTGTATCGGAAAGTAATCCAATTTTTTTCATCGAGTAAAGTTAAGTAGTTTTACCTATAAAATGAATTCATTAAGTAAAACTATATTCATACCTTGCATTCTCCATAAATGAAGAAGAAAAACATAGACAATTGGATAAAGAAAAGGAAAGAGCATCTCGGAAAGAATGTTCCTGATCAGCTTTTTCAAAGAATGCGCAAAGGTGACATGTCGGCTTTAAGCTCTGGGATTACTTTAGTGGAAAGTGTTAACCGAGAGCATAGAGAGAATGCAAATGAGCTTGTTCAACAATGTCTTCCTTACAGTGGTAAGTCAATAAGAATAGGCATAACAGGAGTGCCAGGTGTAGGTAAAAGCACCTTTATTGAAACTTTTGGTAAGTTATTTGTCAAACAAGGCAAAAAAGTTGCTGTTCTAGCAGTTGACCCCACAAGCTCTATTTCAGGAGGTAGCATATTAGGAGATAAAACAAGAATGAATGACCTTTCTGTTGATGAAAATGTATTTATTCGACCTTCACCAGCAGGTGATACCCTTGGAGGGGTCGCCCGCAAAACACGAGAGAGTATCCTTCTATGCGAAGCTGCAGGTTTCGATGTTATACTGATTGAAACAGTTGGGGTAGGGCAATCGGAAACAATTGTGAAAAACATGGTTGACTTTTTTTTGCTTTTAATGCTATCAGGTGCAGGAGATGAACTACAAGGGATAAAGAAGGGAATAATGGAAATGGCCGATGCTGTTGTCATTACAAAAGCAGATGGGGATAATATATTAACTGCTAAAACTGCTGCTCGAGAGTATAAAAATGCTTTGCATTTATTTCCAGCAAATAGTAAAGGTTGGATTCCACAAGTTTTAACAATTAGTGCAATTGAAAATAAAGGGGTTGAAAAGGTCTTGGCCTTAATAGATTCATTTCATCAAGAACTGATAGAAAAAGGATTTTTTTATAGTGAAAGAAGAGAGCAAGATAAAAGTTGGTTATCAGAGAACCTGAAAGAGATGATATTAAGCGATTTTTTCTCAAATGAAAAAATGATGATTGAGTTAGATAGAATAAAGCAATTAGTGAATGCTGGAGAATTATCATCATATCAGGCAGCTGAAAAAATTTATAAATACTACAAAAATGACTGAGGATTTTAAAATTGAAGGAAAATACATTGAGCTAATTCAATTATTGAAGGTATTGGGGATCGCGCAAACTGGTGGACACGCAAAAATGATAGTTGAGGATGAAGTTGTATTCCGGAATGGAGAAATAGAAACTCGAAAACGTGCGAAACTTATTCCTGGAGATGTAATTGTCCTTGATGATATAACGATTACGTTAAAATAATTTCTGCAGCTCCTTTTTTAAATTTTCAACTGCAATTTCTGTTGGTAACGTCCCAACTTCAGCAACGATTTCAAAAATCTTACCTGCTAAATCCATTCCGTTAGATGTTGCAGTCATTTGTTGGCCTGCTATATTGATTATTTTTATCGTTTCTTCTTTTGATTTCTTAACCATATCCCAAGCTTGAGTTGAGATGTACATTTGTTGAGCAATATTGTGCTCGTACTCTTCACGAATGGAGCTAAGTAATTTAACTTGAAATGCAGCAGACGGTAAGCCCGGATTGCTAAGTCGCATTAACATACTGTTTGGATGAATTCTCTCAAGTAAAAGAATAGAACGTTGATATGCTTCAACTCTATTCGGTAAAAAAAACTCCTGCCGTTCCTTTTTTAATTGCATGTTTAAATTAAGTAATTCTCGCTCATTTGTTTTTCGCATAAAATAGATTGCGGTAAAAATTACAGCTCCTGCTGGGAGGGAGATTAATGCAATTTGAAAGAGATATTCCATGATTTTAATTGTTTAAGTGCAAATATAGAATTCTAAACTCTAAGAAAGTAACAAGGTAATCTTTTCTTTTTATTAAGACTAGAATTCAATTTGTTCATGTAAAACCTCTTTTATAACTATGATTTTAATGAGAAAAAGGGTACTTTTGCAACACCGAAAAACGAAATTATACCGTACGAATATGATGGAGAAAGTTGAAGCATATGTGCCAAAAAATAAAGTAAGAATTGTAACTGCTGCGTCCCTTTTTGACGGACATGATGCTGCAATTAATATTATGCGAAGAATCATTCAGAGCACAGGATGCGAAGTGATTCATTTGGGGCATGACCGCTCTGTTGAGGAAGTTGTGAATTGTGCAATTCAAGAGGATGCACAAGCAATTGCAATGACATCATATCAAGGTGGTCACAACGAATATTTTAAATACATGTACGATTTACTGCAGGAGAAAGGAGCTCCTCAGATAAAAATATTTGGAGGAGGAGGAGGTACAATTCTTCCAACTGAAATCAAAGAATTAGAAGCGTACGGAATTGAACGAATTTATCACCCAGATGATGGACGTGCGCTTGGATTACAGGGAATGATTAATGATTTGATTAAACGATGTG
>CAJQQA010000162.1 GCA_905480355.1 uncultured Flavobacteriales bacterium
TCACCAATACGACACCAAAACAACCAACATCTGAAGTAATTGTACAGGAATAATTGCCTGCAGTTAATCCAATTGCTGTTTGAGTAGTTTGTGCAGATGGATCATCCCATAAATAAGTTATATTTCCTAACGCAGGAATCATTTCAGCAAATGCAGTTCCGTCATTACCCCCTGGACATGAAACTATTGTAGTTGACCCTTGAAAGGCAGCAGGTAAATCACCGACAGTGACATTAGCCGTTGATAAACAGCCATTTCCATCTATCATGTTTACAGTGTATGTTCCTGCTGTAACGCCAGTTACAGTTTGCCCCATAACACCAAGTCCAGGCCAGTCATATGTATAGATAGGAATTCCAGCTAATGGCATTGCTGTTACTTCACCGATGCCACTAGAGCATATATCGTCAATAGCGATTGCGTTTACAGCCGAAGAAACACCTGTAATAAAAGTTGTATCAGAAGTTCCTCCGATGGGTCCGCAGCCTGTCCCTGCTGCAGTTAAAAAGTAGCCAGTTATACCTGGTGTAACAGAGTTTATTACGAGAATTCCGTTGTTATATGGTTCGACTGTATTGTTGGCTGTGTTGCCCCAAGCAAAAGTTGAAGTTGGGCTAATAAAGGTAGTATAAGGAATGTCAGAAATTGTATAATTTGAAGTGTTTACCGGGGAAGTTGGAGTCCATATTTTAGCTTCTTGAAAAGCCGCCCATATTTCATTATTTCTACCTGGAGTTATATGAGCTACTGTACCCGGTTGATTTTGAGATCCTTGAATAGCTAAACCACCATTCCAAGTCGCTACAATAGGCTTATTACCTATATGAAATTCGAAACTATTTGCTGTTTCATTTATTATGATCCCCATATAGCTACATTCTCCAGCGTTTGCACCGAAAGCAATAATATCTTTGTAGAGAATTAATAATTTTCTATTTGGAGCAGTTCCTACAGTTTCAGTTCTAACTTCTCCGATAGGAGAAGCAAAACCACTCGGGTTCATATCATGATAGGCAGGCATTAATGTATTCATGCCATCATCAAAACCAGGAGTAGGAAGCATTCCAACTGCTCCAAGAGCCCATGGACAGTAGCCTCCGGCCTTTGATAAGTCAAAAGTAACTACACCGTTCGAACCGACAACACATTGTGTGTATGTATTGCCATAAAATTCAAATGAGAATCCAATATTAACCACATTAGAATATGAATCGTCTGTTAATGTATGTAGCGTTGATAAATTAGATAGACCAATAAAACTTCCAGGACCTGAACCAGGATTGCAATCTTCTATTGTAACACTAGAGCCGATACAAACACTGGCATCATTTCCTAAGCATATATTTTGAGCATTAACGTAATTTTGGTTAATGCATGAAAATAACAAGAATAACAGAAATAAAATATTCTTTTTCATAAGCTAATTTAGATAAACTTAATTCTTAGACGTTACTTAATGCAAAAAGTTGCTAAATAAGTGGTCTGATAGTTTTCTATATTTTTATTTGAAAATAAAAGTAACTAAATTATTAGTTAATTAAGGCAATAAAAAAGATAAAAAAGAACTATTAAAATTCATTTAGGAATACAAATATAGCTCCAAAAAATCTAATGTTTTTATTGAAAAAAATATATACATTTGCCGCTATAATTCAAACAAAAGAAAATGTCAAATAAATACCAAGCTCAAATTGATGCATTCATGGAAAAAGTGAAAGCTTCTAATGGTCATGAAACTGAATTTTTACAAGCTGTACAGGAAGTTGCTGAAGCTGTAGTTCCTCTTATTGAAGAAACTCCAAGATACAAAGACGCAAAAATTCTGGATCGTATGGTAGAGCCCGAGAGAACTATAATGTTTAGGGTTCCATGGATTGACGATAGCGGAGAGGTTCAAATTAATAGAGGATTTAGAGTAGAGTTTAATTCTGCAATAGGACCATATAAAGGCGGTTTAAGATTTCATCCTTCTGTAAACTTGTCGATTTTGAAATTTTTAGGTTTTGAGCAGGTTTTTAAAAATTCACTTACTACATTGCCTATGGGTGGTGGTAAAGGTGGATCTGATTTTAACCCAAAAGGAAAGTCAGATAACGAAGTAATGAAATTTTGCCAATCGTTTATGACCGAGTTATGTAGACACATTGGTCCAAATACAGATGTGCCAGCTGGAGATATCGGTGTTGGTGGCAGAGAGATTGGCTATATGTTTGGTCAGTATAAAAGAATTAGAAATGAATTTACAGGAATATTAACAGGTAAAGGTAGAAATTGGGGTGGATCTCTAATTAGACCTGAAGCTACGGGTTATGGGACAGTATATTTCGCAAAAGAAATGCTGGCAACTAAAGGTGATTCTTTTCAAGGGAAAGCAGTTGCTATTTCTGGATCAGGAAATGTTGCTCAATATGCTTGTGAAAAAGTAACAGAACTAGGGGGTAAAGTTCTAACAATGTCAGACTCAAAAGGTTTTATATTTGATGAAGATGGAATCAATGCAGATAAATTAGCATGGATTATGGATTTGAAGAATAACAGAAGAGGTAGAATCAAAGAATACACAAATGAGTTTCCTAGTGCAACATATACAGAGGGAGCAAGACCTTGGGGTACAATTTGTGATGTTGCTCTTCCTTGCGCAACTCAGAATGAATTAGATGCTAGTGAAGCAACTACTTTATTGAATAATGGTTGTATGTGTGTTGTTGAAGGGGCAAATATGCCTTCAACTCCAGCTGCAATTGAAAAGTTTACAGAAGGCAAAATATTATTTGCACCAGGTAAAGCATCAAATGCAGGTGGCGTTGCAACTTCTGGATTAGAGATGTCTCAAAATTCATTACGATTGTCTTGGAAAGCTGAAGAAGTTGATGAAAAATTACATGCAATTATGATTTCGATTCATGAAGCTTGCGTCAAATATGGTACAGAAAACGGATATACTGATTATGTAAAAGGGGCAAACATTGCTGGATTTATTAAAGTAGCCGATTCAATGTTGGACCAAGGATTGGTTTAAGCGTAATAAGATTAATAGTGAAGGTCGTTAATTAATTAACGACCTTTTTTTATTGCTCATTTCTTTTTTGAAGTATTCTAATTGTTAGCTTTGTTCTTGCATTATGCTCATGTTATGACAGTAAAAGATAAAAGAACAATTACCTATAATCGCCAAGGATTTGATGATTCTGAATTACTATCTATTTATAGACAGATTCTTAAACCAAGACTTATTGAAGAGAAGATGATGATTCTTTTGCGGCAAGGGAAAATTTCCAAGTGGTTTTCAGGTTGGGGACAGGAAGCTATTTCAGTTGGCACAGTAATCGGCATGAAAAAGGAAGAATACATCTTTCCAATGCATAGGAATTTAGGTGTTTTTACAACTCGTGAGATACCTTTAAATAGACTATTTGCTCAATTTCAAGGGAAAATGTCTGGTTTCACAAAAGGACGAGATCGCTCATTTCATTTTGGGACCCAAGAATATAATATTGTAGGTATGATATCGCATCTTGGTCCTCAATTAGCTCTTGCAGGAGGGGTAGCTTTAGCATCTAATATTAGAGATGAGAAAAAGGCAACAATAGTATTTACTGGAGATGGTGGTGCGAGTGAAGGTGATTTTCATGAAGCATTAAATGTAGCATCAGTATGGGATTTACCAGTTATTTTTGCAATCGAGAATAATTGTTGGGGATTGTCAACTCCTTCGAAAGAGCAATTTAAATGTGAACAATTTATCGATAAAGGAATTGGCTATGGAATGGAAGCTGTTCAGGTTAATGGAAACAATATTCTAGAAGTTATAACAACAGTTAGAGCCTTGGCTGAGAAAATGAGAAAGGATCCCAAACCTGTGTTACTTGAATTTATGACTTTCAGAATGAGAGGGCATGAAGAAGCATCCGGAACAAAATATTATCCTGAAGGAATTCAAGACCAATGGGAAGAATTCGACCCTTTAACGAATTATACAAACTTTCTTAAGAAGGAAGGAATATTGACAAACGATATAGAGGAAGGGTATAGAAAAGAAATTAAAAAAGAAATCCAAGATGGATTAGATATAGCATACGCGGAAGAAGAAATTGTTCCAGATATTGAAGCTGAGTACAAAGATTTATTTTCCCCTTATGAGCAGGTTGTAAAAGAAGCTTCAGGAGACAGAACGGAAAGACGCTTTGTGGATGCTATACAAGATGGTCTTCGTCAGTCTATGGAGAAGTACGATGACCTAATAATAATGGGACAAGATGTTGCTGATTACGGTGGTGTTTTTAAAATCACGGAGGGCTTTGTTGAACAGTTTGGTAAAGATCGAGTGCGTAATACACCGATTTGTGAATCTGCAATTATTGGTGCTGGTTTAGGGTTGTCGATCGCAGGAATGAAAGCTGTTGTAGAAATGCAATTCGCTGATTTTGTTACATGCGGCTTCAATCAGATAGTGAATAATTTAGCTAAAATGCATTGGAGATGGGGACAAAATGCAGATGTAGTTGTTCGGATGCCTACTGGTGCAGGAGCAGCTGCAGGACCATTTCACTCACAAAGCAATGAAGCGTGGTTTTTTCACACACCAGGCTTAAAAATTGTATATCCTTCTTCACCACATGAAGCAAAAGGATTGCTGTCAGCAGCTATAGAAGATCCAAATCCAGTTATGTTTTTTGAACATAAATACCTGTACAGAAGTATTAGAGAAGAGATTCCAAACGATTACTATACTATAGAAATAGGAAAAGCAAACACAATAGTAAGTGGAAATGATTTGACTATTATCACATATGGCTTAGGGGTGCATTGGGCGAGGGATTATGCGAGTAATCAGACAGGCTTAAGCATTGAAATATTAGACTTAAGAACGCTTTTACCTTTGGATAAAGAGGCAATATATGCTGCAGCAAAGAAAACAGGAAGAGTGATTGTGTTGCATGAAGATTGTATGACTGGTGGTATTGGAGGAGAAATCGTTGCTTTGATATCAGAAAATTGTTTTGAGTTTTTAGATGCCCCAGTTACTAGAGTTGCTTCAATGGATACACCTGTGCCTTTTGTAGAACAGTTAGAAAAGCAGTTTTTACCAAAAGATAGGCTCGACGAAGCCATTGAAAAATTAATGAATTATTAGAACATAAAAAAAGGCGAACAGTATATGCTCGCCTTTTTCATAAGTCTTGTTTTAGTCCTTAATAACAGTATAGCCAGGGTATTTTTTCGTGTCAAAGACAAATTTGGAATCCGAAATTTCAGGATTGGCAGTGTATTTTTTTAAAATATACGTTAACACTGTGCCGTCTTTTGAACGAATCGTAACTTTTTTAAGTTCGTTTTTCATTTTAGAAATGTAGAGGATAATGGTATGGTATTCGACGCTTCCTGGATCTTTAGGGTATAATAAAATTTGATGTACGGTTTCGCCACTTAGCGTGGTTTCTTTACCATACTTGTTTTTGAAACCATCTTCCCAAATTGTCATCAACTTTCTTGGGTTAATAATGTCGTCATCTTCTTCAGCATCTGATTCGTAGACTGATTTTTCTTCTTTTACTATCGTCCATGTTTTTGCAGCGTTCGAAATAATGGTATTGTCACCAAAAGATGCGAAAAATTTATTATTTTTCACCCACCCTTTTCCAGTATCACTTGTATTCGTTTCAGTACTTTTGTTTTCAGTGCTAGCACTGAATTCAATGTAAAATGAAGTTTGGGATTTCATTTTCTTTGAAAGATTATCCAAAACTACCTGAGAACTTTGCTGTCCCAAGGATATAAATGAAAAAGACGTAATTGTTAAAAATGTAAATAATAATTTCATGTTAAATGTTTTTTCTAGATAATCAGAAACTGTGCCAAAGGTGTCAAAATTATAGTTTATCGAATAATTTTTTTAAAGTGTTTTGTTCTATATCGTGAGTACCAATATAGTCACTTATTTCGAAACCTTTATTAAGGTATGCTTTCACAACTTGTTTCTTTGATTCTTCTGTGAAAAACTCATCATTATTTCCGATAACTATGATGTTGTGACTTTCCTTATACATGTGAGCTGGCCATTCTTTATCAGGAGGAAAATCGCTTGCCCAAACAATCAATGCGTCGAATTTAATCTTTTGATCAAGCTTCCATCTTATAGCTGTTGAGCCACCCTGTGAAAAACCAAGTAAGAGACGTTTCGTAATTGGATATTTTGTTGCTAAATCAGCATCGAGGGCGTTTAGATAATTCATGTTATCATAAATGTCTGTCTCACGTGCTTCTTTTGTCATCCATGATGCACCAACTCTGCCAGAATTACCGTTTTTATAAAACCGATGCATACCTTCAGGAGCAACAATGAGAATTTCTTGATTGAGGTTTTTAAATTTCTGAATAAAGAATTTTACAAGTTGACCATATCCATGTAAAACATATAGCACGGTTTTTGCTTGTGGGTTATCATTAAGCACTTGATAACGATAAGTTTTTTTTTGAATTAATTGAAATTCCATGAATTGCAAATATAGATGGAACTTTAGAAAAATGTACATTTGCGCTATGCTAAAACACCTTCTCTTTCTAACTTTCTCATTAATAGTGATTTCTATGGGGTCTTTGATTGCGCAAGAGATTACGATTTTGGATAAAATAACACAAGAAAGAATTCCAAGCGTTAAAATTTATTCAAATTCTCCAAAAGTTCAACAACTCGCAAATATTGATGGGCGATTTAATCTTGACTTTTTTATGGGTTGTGATTCTATTTATATCGATTATCGAAATTATGAGATATTAATTTTTTC
>CAJQQA010000163.1 GCA_905480355.1 uncultured Flavobacteriales bacterium
CTGGAACGCAACCTTTAGAACCAGCAACTGCTTGTTATGAAACAGCAACATTCAATACAACATCGTGTGTTTGGGATGTTACAGGAACGCAACCTTTAGAACCAGCAACAGCTTGTTATGAAACAGCAACATTCAATACAACATCTTGTGTTTGGGATGTTACAGGAACGCAACCTTTAGAACCAGCAACAGCTTGTTATGAAACAGCAACATTCAATACAATATCGTGTGTTTGGGATGTTACAGGAACGCAACCTTTAGAACCAGCAACTGCTTGTTATGAAACAGCAACATTCAATACAACATCGTGTGTTTGGGATGTTACAGGAACGCAACCTTTAGAACCGGCAACAGCTTGTTATGAAACAGCGACATTCAATACAACATCATGCGTTTGGGATGTTACAGGAACGCAACCTTTAGAACCAGCAACTGCTTGTTATGAAACAGCAACATTCAATACAACATTGTGTGTTTGGGATGTTACAGGAACACAAGATTCACCGCCAACAGTATCAACTGTGCAGCCAGATTGTATTAATATCACAGGAACGATTAATATTTCCGCACCAACTGGAGCGAATATTGAATACAGTATAGATGGAATTACATTTCAATCCTCTCCTACATTTTCTGGACTAATTCCTGGAAATTATGACGTAGTAGCTCAAGACGTTTCAATTGGTTGTGCTTCAATTTCTGCACCAATATCTATTGATAATATTCCTTCGGCGGAGCAAGTCGATGCTGGGATAGACGTATTTATTCTGCAAAATGAAAGTGCAACTCTTACTGCTTCTGGAAATGGAACATTTCTTTGGAGTACTAATGAAAATACTAATTCAATTAGTGTGAGTCCATTAGTGGATACAGAATACTGCGTGACCCTAACAGATATAAACAACTGCACTTCAAATGACTGCGTTACCATTTTCTTAACGCCCGAAGATGAAGACTGCGAGGAGCTTTTTATACCAACTGCATTCTCTCCTAATAATGACAACAACAACGATCTATATCAAATACGAATCAATGCATCTTGTGTTCAAAGTATGTCCATGTTAATTTTTGATAGATGGGGAGAATTAATTGTTGAAATGACTGATCCTAATGAATCATGGGATGGGACTTATAAGGATGAACCACTTAACACCGCATCATTCGCATATGTTCTGAGAATTAAATTATCGAACAATCCTGAAGAACAAGAATTCAAAGGAAACATAACACTTGTTAAATAAATAAAACTTAATCATGAAAAAGTTAATCATTCTTTTTTTAACCTTGAGTAACTTGAGTTTCGGGCAAGACATTCACTTCTCTCAATACCAAGAAAACCCATTATTAGTTAACCCAGCCAACGCTGGTCTCAATAAAGACTTAAGGGCAATAATAAACTATAGAAATCAATGGAAATCAGTAGGAGCACCATTTCAAACAATGGCTATGTCATTCGATATGATCACCTCCAAAGATCCTTCAAAATTTGCAGCAATTGGTGTAGGTGTTAATCTTTTCAATGACAAAGCTGGGGACGGAAACCTATCATTAACACAAGGAAACTTAACTGTATCAAGCGTGCTTAGATTAGACAACAACAACAAATTAAGCATTGGAATTCAAGGTGGTTTTGGGCAACGAAGTCTTGATTACAGCTCACTAAGATGGGGAAATCAGTATAGCGGTAGCTATAACTCTTCGATTTCATCGAATGAAACATTCTTTGAAACGAGTTATTCGTTTATGGATGCAGGTGCTGGAATCGCTTGGGCTTATAGAGAAGGTAGCAGCTATATGACAGCGAACAATGGCGTAAAGGCGAATGTCGGTATCTCTTACTTCCATTTTGCTTTTCCGAGAGCAACGTTTTCTGCAGAAAACAATGAAAAATTAAACTCAAGAATGACTTTTCACGCCAATATGGAATTAGGCAAACCGAACACAGATTTAACTTTCATACCTTCGGTATTAATTAATCTTCAAAATAAGCAACTTGAGGCGATCATTGGAAGTGATTTTAGATATCTGCTTCAAGAAGGTTCGAAACACACAGGATTTGTTCAAGAATCTGCGATTACATTAGGAGCTCACTATAGGTACGCTGACGCATTAATTGCAAAGCTTATGTTTGAATATGCCAATTACTCAATTGGATTTAGCTATGACATTAATGTTTCTGAATTATCATCCGCTTCAAAATCGCGTGGAGGATTTGAATTAGCCTTGAAATTTGTAACTCCAAGTCCATTTAAAAGCGGTGGAACGTCAAAATTCAGATAAAACATTTGTTTCAAATTTATTATTCTATAAGCAGATATTAAAATATTATTAAATTAACAGTTCTAATGAAGAGAACTGTTAATATTTTATTGATCACTGTTATAGCATTAAACAGCATAAACCAATGCTTATCGCAGAATAATGAGAAGTTATTAAAAGAATTAGACTCTATTGCCTTTGTGTCGTTAGAAGAAAATTCTTCGCTGACAACTGAACGTGCATATAACCTGTTAAAAGAAAGTGAAAAACAACAAGCTCAATTATATAAGATTAATGCTTTCACAATACTAGGAATAGTTAACAAAGAAAAAGGTTACTACGTTACAGC
>CAJQQA010000164.1 GCA_905480355.1 uncultured Flavobacteriales bacterium
AATTTTACCGATATCGTTAAAAATACTACCAACTTCCACAAGTGTTGTTAATTTCACACCAGCTGGGACTTTTGTATTCGTTTTAACTGCTTCGAGTAATTTAGCTTTAGCCATACCTTTATTCTTATCTTTCGAAAGATGTAAGATTTTAATTTCAGTTTCAACATGCTTACCGAGGTGAATTGCATATTCAAGTGCTTTCTCTGAAACAGGTGAGAAATCATAAGGAACTATGTATAGATTGCTGTTCATAGGTTAGGGTTTTAACAAAGGTATGTAATAATTATAATGAATTATAATAATAATGGAGTGAATGAACATACAATTAACTACAGTGAATATTTAACACGATTAATTGTTAAAGTTTAATTTTCTTGTTATTCTTTCTCTGTCGTCGTTTACTACTTTTACTATCAGTATCATCAAATATTGAACCTCTTGTGTCTTTCTTTTTTTTCTTTTTAACTCTCGAAGATTTAGGAGTTTTCTTTGATTTAGTGTTATCGGTTTCTTCTGGGTTGTCGGGTGTTACTGCAACATGTTTATTGGACCCTCCAGGTGCATTAGGGTCAGAAGGGTCTTCCCATTGAAATTCAATAATTTTTTCCTCTATTTCTCCTGTATCTTCATTTTTAACGTAGATTTTTCGAGTCGTTGCATTTCCTTCCTTGTTTACACCAATAACATCTTCTTTGAAAATCCATTTACTCCCTTCAAGAATAAATGCATCAAACACGAAGCTAGGCACATAAAACGAACGAAGTTTGCCTAGAGCTGGAGATTCTGGTGCAAGTTGATTGAAAATAATTCTGTTTCTATCTTTCTCATACTTTAAGGACATTGCAGCCTTTTTTGAGTGTTCAAAAAAGACTCTTCGTTTTGTTGTTTTACCTTCTTTAAAAATTGGACTACCTAATTTAACTAAGCTTCCAGTAAAGTAGATGACATCAATGATTTTCATCTGACTCATAGTTGAATTATAGTCCCAACCCAGCACTGTGTATAGCATTTTGCTCCCTTTTTTAACAGGAATAATTTGATAGTATAAAGCTCCATACCAATTGTCTGAAGTGATACTCCCTGAAGGATGCATGGGCATTCCAAACGATTTATCGATAAGTTCAGTAGCTGTGTATTTCTTTTGTCGAGATCCAGCATGCAAAACAAAACAATTGTAGATGTGACTATAATCATCTTGCTCTACGTTCCAATTAATTATTCGCATTTTCTTGTCTGAGCTGTTAATTATTCCGACAGTTGTTAGTTTTGAAAAAGGATAATCGAGTGCCGCTTTATCTTGAAGAACAATCTTTAATTTGGTCTTAAAATTGGAGTTTGCTTCTTTTTTTTCTTGATTATTCCCTGCAGATCTCAAATCGTCTAATAAAAAGAGTAATTCATCCTCAGCCTTCAACATATCAATTGATTGACTATACAAGTTATGCAAGGCGAAAAATGAAATAAATAAAAGCGTAAATTTCTTCATGTATGTAATAACGTAATTGATAACAATTTGTTACTCGCAATTTTAATACCAGTATTAAATCTAAAGTTGCTTTAATTTGTCGATTGTTGCACTAGGGTTGTCAGAATTAAAAACAAAACTTCCAGCTACTAGTACTTGAGCTCCTGCTTCTATTAGTTTAGCTCCTGTCTCTAAATTAACACCTCCGTCTACTTCAATGATTGCTTTCGAGTTTTTTGAAGCGATAAGTTCTTTTGTTTCAGAAACTTTATTAATAGCATTATCTATAAATTTCTGACCACCAAAACCTGGGTTGACAGACATAATTAATACCATATCTAAATCTTGAATCACGTTTTCTAAAACACTTACATTTGTGTGCGGGTTTAGAGCAACTCCAGCCTTCATACCAAAAGAATGTATTAATTGAATGGTTCTGTGTAAGTGCGGACAAGCTTCA
Organism: uncultured Flavobacteriales bacterium; assembly: GCA_905480355.1. GTDB lineage: Bacteria > Bacteroidota > Bacteroidia > Flavobacteriales_D > Crocinitomicaceae > UBA4466. The sequence goes on from CAJQQA010000164.1 coordinate 1,926, forward strand.
TAATGTACAGTTAAAATATCAGCTCCATATTTAGCAAATTCTTCAACATATTGATCTGGGTTTACAATCATTAAATGCACATCAATCGTTTTTTTTGCATGTTCCTTGATTGACTTCAAAACGGGGAATCCAAATGAAATATTAGGCACAAAAACACCATCCATAACATCAATATGAAACCAATCAGCATTTGAGTTGTTCAACATTTCAACGTCACGTTGAATATTAGCAAAATCACAGGATAAAACAGAGGGAGCAATTAAATGGGTCATTTTGTTTTTTCTACAAATATATTAATAAGCTTTCGCTAATTGGAATTCAATAGGATGAATAATGAAATAATTCATTTGAATTGAATGTTTAATAAGATGGCAGTAAATGGCTTCGATTTAAATCTTTTTTACACTTACTCTTCGCGCATTATCTTCAAATATTCTTCGTCTCTCCCATAAATATCAAGATACATGCTCATTCGATCACCAGTGCGAGTTACGGTTAAGTACTCAATAAAAATAGGAATTCTTTCTAATAGTTTAATTTCTATATTTTCAGCACGTCCAAGCAAGGTGTCTAATGAATCGGGTGTCATTTCATTAAATTTACTGCGACGCTCGTCTCTTTCTAGAATGATTTTCGCAAGATCAATTGGGTTTTGAGTTCGCATGCATCCGTGAGAGTAGGCTCGAACGTCAACACCAAATAAAGATTTTGACGGCGTGTCATGAAAGTAAACACTGTGTTTATTGTAAAAATCAAATTTAATTATTCCAAGGCTGTTTTTTG
>CAJQQA010000165.1 GCA_905480355.1 uncultured Flavobacteriales bacterium
ACCCTCCTACTGACCTAGAATTACATCCGAATTCTCCAGGGTATCGGCTAATTCTCAATAACATTCTCTTTCCTGCAGCGAAGAAAAAGAAAAGAAAGACTTAAATTACATCTTGCATATTGACTCAGCCAAACTATGACCGAAGGATGCAATTATTAGAACTGACGATAAACCTGAAAGTAATAATTTGCTTGGAAGTCTAGAACAAGTATCGCAGATTAAATTATTTCACCATTTCTCGAGCAATAAAACGTTCCATAAGAAATCTTTAATTTGGAACTAAGAGAATAGATATTGTCTAGGCAATTACTCTCGTTTCAACTTACCTTCTTTCCAATCTTTGATTAATTTTGCCCAAGAATATGGATTCAAGAGATTATTGACAGGCAATTGACCGTTGGTATATAGCTTTGTCATTGCTACATTTCTAGAGAATCCGTATGCCAGACTAGCATCTCCGTCTAATTTTGCGGCAATAAATGCTAAACTCTCTCCTGACAATTGACGTTGAGCCCGCCTCAAAGCATCATCGTATGGGTCTATTTCTATAAAAGCCCTAGCAAAGTCTTCACGTGATGGCCATGGATACACATCGACCTCAGGAAGATTCAACGTATCCTTTTGTATCATGTGAATTATTGAATATCGATTGTCTGTCAATGAATCTGGAACAATGTACTCTGATGTCTTGTGCCCGTAATAAGAAAAGTAAATTGTATCTCCAGGAAAGGTCACTAAAGAGAAAAAACCGTAAAAATCAGCAATCACACCACTACGACGAGTTTTGTCAAAAATTGTAGTATACGGCAATGGCTCTAAGTTGTCTTCTGCAATAACAACACCTGACAACTGAATCATGTTTGAATCAATGAGAACATCATCTTGAGCGTGCCCCTTTATTGAAAGCATTATGATTGCAATAACAAATATGTAATTTTTTATTTTCAATTTAATTGTATCTACACAAGATTAATCAATATAATCAATCCAAGTTAATCTTTAACATTTTTTAGACTAAATCCGCTTAATCGACGATAGGCAGACGATACATCAACCTAAAATTTATGAAAGCACCGTCCTTAAAATTTTCATTTTTTTGAATTCTATCATCTCCAAACCGAACCAATGGGAGTGCAAAATCTACTTTACTACCTTTTCTATACTGCGTGTACTTTCGACTGAGAGAATATCCAAATCGTGCTTCAAAATGTACCTTATCAAATAAGCGAATATTAGAAAACAATGATAAATCAATACTTTCTCGTTGAATGTAGTCATTCGGAAATTGCGTATCTGTTATATCATATGAAGTTATTAATCCAACCTGATGAAAACCAATACGTAAGCGCTCATTGACATCGTATCCAATTTTAAGATAAATAGGCAATAGACCTTTAATTCTCCACCGTTTTTTTATTCTCCAATCAACATATAACAAAGGAATAAGCTGTGGACCAAAAAGCTCCTGATTTAGTGAAACTCCATATCGAAGGGTTAAACCTTGACGAACTTTCTTCTCGTACATTAACATTCCTCCAAATTGAAAAGTCTTGTTACCAATTTTCTTCAAATCACCCATTAATCGAGGTACAAAAAGAGCAACCAAAGCTTTTTTTTCTGAAAATTTATACATTATTCCAGTTTGAAGAATATTAGCATGCAATTCCATTGAATTAAGTACCGTATCCCCTATATACTCTGAATTAGAAACATGAAAATTAAAATAAGAAAATTCATTGTACCAAATCAACTTATCATTTAAAACGATAGGCAATTTTAGGTTGACATTCAAAATTCGTTCACTTGCTAACCCTGGTGTATTGTTCTTATAGGATTGAGGTGCGCTATATTGCCCTGCAAAAGTTAATAAGTCTATGGAATTCTGAGAAAACAGTGAATGTGTCCCTAATAGACAAACTGCAAAAACAATAATTTTACTTTTCATTTACAAATTTCTATAGTGAATCATTACGACAAAGATAGAGAATAAATTTTGCTCTAAGTAACAATAACTTCAATGCTCATTTATATAAAATAATTAGATCTCATAAAGATGATAAAGAATTGTACTACTTCATTTAGACTGAGATACAGCAGATTCATTAACTTTGCGCAAAAGAATGGAATATTGACACAAACTAATAAACGGCTTTGGTTTATTGATGCTGCTAGAAGTATCGCGATAATTATGATGCTGCAAGGGCATTTCATTTCGCTCACATTAGAGGATTACACTGAAAAAGCAGCAGGAATCAGTTTGAATGGGACTTCTGGCAACCTTCTCTTTGATGCATGGTTTTTTCTACGTGGTCTCACAGCACCCTTATTCTTTTTCATCGTAGGTGTCGTTTTCGTTTACTTACTTCTTGGCGAGACTACATTATCCTATTTCAGGCAGAAAAGGGTGAGAAAAGGATTCCAAAGAGCGCTTATGGTAATTTTGTGGGGGTACATCATTCAATTGAATTGGAAAAACCTCGATTATTACCTTTCCGGTCGAATCAACGTTCGGTTTTATGGTTTTCATGTTCTACAGTCCATTGGTGTAGGAATTCTTAGCTTGCTCGTTTTCTATGCAATTTATTTATTTATAAAGCGAATTCGATTTTCAATCTTACTTTTCGTTGGTGGACTTCTGATTTTCACGTTTTATCCACTGATTGATTCTTTCGGATCGAATTACCTTCCATCTGCAGCTCCAGAGATTATTCAAAATGCCATCCATGGTCCCAATTCCTTTTTTCCAATATTTCCGTGGCTCGGATTTGTACTCTTTGGTGGATGCGTTGGTGCATTACTTCGAGAAATGGGATCCAAAGTACAAGAGAAATGGTTTCCCTTGAAATTTATATTTGGTGCGTTGCTTGCTGGTTTGGGTGCGTTGGTGGTTCTTTATTTTGTCAATCGATGGTGCATGGGCGGACTTGGATTGTTCAACACACTTTCTTACTATGCTAAATTGGCTGAAGTTATTTTGATCATTGGATTTCTAATGTACTTAGAGCGCTATTCGAAAGATCGTAATACCCTTTTCCTGCGGATGGGACAGAATACTCTCATTATCTATATTCTGCACGTGATCGTTCTATATGGAGCTTTGATTGGGATTGGCTTAAAAACCTATTATGAGGATGAACTTAATACCTCTCAGACAATTTTAGGTGCGATTGCATTCATTTTGTTTTTTGCATTATTAACTAAAATCCAACCTTTTGTGATTAGAGCTTTAAAGTCAATCATCAGAAAGCTCATCTCAAAGAGATCAAAAGCAGATTAGTTTTAATTGTTTCATTTTAATTATTAAAATGGAATCAAGACAAATAGTAGCCAATAGATTAATTCTTTGGGCATTTGAAATTAAAAGTAATCCTGAAGTTTTAAAATTTATTGGCATCCCAACAACAGATACTCTTGAATCTGCTTAGAAAACGATTTAATAAGTTCATGAGACTTTATTTTTACAATCAAGATTTATTGATTGGCCTAGTTACGGATTTGTTCGTAATTGAAAAGTAACCTTACTTTCCTACCATTCAACTACTCTTTTTTGCCAAAATTCAGAAATTTATTCTCTCAAGTAAATTAAATCCCTATTTTCGCTCTATAAACTAACATCATATATGATTGAGATTCATAATTTAAGAAAAGAGTTTGCACTTTCAAAGCAACAACGAAAAGAACTGAATACTTCAGAATCTATAGCAACAGCTGTTGACGACATAAGCTTCTCTTGTAAACCTGGTCGTGTTTTTTCTCTACTTGGTCCAAATGGTGCTGGAAAAACAACAACTCTACGAATGATATCTACAATTTTTAAGCCAACTTCAGGTAGTATAAAAATTGCTGGAGTTGATGCAGTGACACATCCAAGAGAAGCTCGTGAAAAAATAGGTTTTTTGACAGGTTCTACAGGTTTATACGCAAGACTAACTCCAAATGAACTGATTAAATACTTTGCCGATTTATATAAAATTCCAAAAAAAGAATTTGAAGAGCGAAAAGACTATCTCTATACCCTACTCGATATGAATCACTTTCAAGGCAAAAGAATAGGAAAACTCTCTACAGGTATGAAGCAAAAAGTATCCATTTGCAGAACAATGATTCATGATCCAGAAGTTGTAGTATTTGATGAACCGACAAGTGGTTTAGATGTTATAACAGCTGAAAATATTATTGAATTAATTAAAAATTGTAAAAACGAAGGGAAAACAGTGATATTCTCAAGTCACATCATGAGCGAAGTTAATTTACTCTGTGACGACCTAGCCATAATGCATCAAGGAAAAATGCTCTACAATGGAGAGATGTCAACCTTTAAAAGCGAAATGAAAAGTGCCAATTTAACCGAAGAATTTATCCGAATTGTTAAATCCTCTAACGCAGTCGAAGCATGATTTTTACAATATTTAAAAAAGAGCTAAAAGACACATTACGTGACAAAAGAACACTAATGATGATGTTGGTCATTCCTATTCTTATCTTCCCCATTATTCTTAATGTATTCGTATCAATTTCTTCATCATTCAGTGAAGATGCAGCTACCAAAGAAATAAACATTGGTTTCGTAGGTACTCCAGATAACTATTTACTCAAACAAATAGAAAGTATTCCTGAAAATTTAGGGGAAAAGAAAATTATCATATATAGTGATTCGTCAGCACTAAAGCGAGACGTTAAATCAGATTCGCTTCAGGTCGGCATGTTCACATCTGTATCATTCAATGATAATTTAACTCAAAAAAAACCAGCTGAAGTTATTGTTTATCATAACGTCACTTCTGTTGGCATGGAACAACGAGGCCGAGTATACGTTGATATCGTCAAAGACATTGCGCTGCAAGAACGCTATTTAGACATGGATTTGAAGGAGTCAGAATTAACTCCAATTGTTAGTGAATACTCAAATGTTGCATCGAATAAGGAAATGATTGGAAAACTGGCAGGAGGAATTCTACCATATATATTCATTGCTTTTGGATTTTTGGGTTGCATGTACCCTGCAATTGACTTATTCACAGGAGAAAAAGAAAGAGGTACAATTGAAACACTTTTAACAACTCCAGTTGCCCGTTGGCAGATATTATTCGGGAAAATGGGTGTTGTTGTTTCATCTGGTTTACTTGCCGCATCGGCTGCCCTATTTGGATTGTTTCTCTCCATTGAAGTGCTGGATATAGTAGAAAATGAAGAACTTTTATCTGTTATTCATGGTATTCTTAATTTAAAATTTGTTCTACTCATGTTCGGCTTATTATTTCCATTAACTGTTTTCTTTGCTGGAATAATGATTCCTGTGGCTGTATACGCCAAGAGTTTTAAAGAAGCACAAAGTATCATAACACCTATTAATTTAGTCGTTGTTCTTCCTGCAATGGTTGGTTTCTTTCCTGGGATAGAATTAACGCCTCTAACAGCTTCAATTCCTGTTGTTAATATAGTTTTAGCCACTAAAGAATTGATTGCTGGTACACTTGAATTTTGGCTGTTGGGAATTAGTTTCGCAGTAATGATAGCGATAGCAGTAATTGCCGTATTCATATCGTTTAAACGATTCGATAAAGAATCAAATATTGTCATATAGATGAATAAAGAGAAAACATCTTTTTATTTCGTATCTTTTCTCTTTTACCCCATTCCATTGAAAATATTATTATTTATACTTCTAGTCTTTCTTTCTGATAACGGATATAGTCAGCGATTAACAACCGTGTTCCATAAAGACTATTCTCAATGGAGATTTGAAGGAAATACTATAAAGACTGCTTTCCGTGGCGACAATGACGCATGGAATTATAACAAAACACGCATAAAAACAGTTTTTTCCGATGATTTAAATCACTGGAGAATAAACAACTCCGTTAATTTGAAAACAGTATTTCATGGGGACTTCAATACTTGGGAAATTTCAGGGCATGATCTTAGATTCCGTGTACGAACAACATTTATGAACGACACTGAACGCTGGAGTATTTTGGGTGATTTAAGTGGATCAATAAAAACAGTTTTTTCAGATAATTATGAAAATTGGGATATTGATTTAGATTTTGTAGAACTCCATGAAGACCTTAAAATTGCAATTGTTTTTATTGCTATTCAAGAAGCTATTAAACATAGTAAATAATTGAATTCTGACTAAACTTATTCTCTAATGCTTTAACACTTAGATTGCAAGTATTGAGTTTGTGCAACCTTAATATTTTAGCAAGACAAGATAGAATGGGAAGTCTCAAATGTTATAAAATTAATATTTTAAGATAGGTGAAGTCAATAGTTGGAACAATCCATTATATTTGCACAAAATACCCGGGTGGCGGAATTGGTAGACGTGCACGCTTGAGGGGCGTGTGTCTTAGGACGTGTGGGTTCGACTCCCATCCCGGGTACTGAACCGGAATTTTTCGTTTTTTGACGAAACTTTCCGGTTTTTTTATGCCCTAATTCTTATAATACTACTAGGATGTAGGAGAAAAATAAATTCACTCGAAAAGTTCGATTGAAGAAATACAATTCTAACAAAGTGTTTACATAGTAAATATAAAGAGGTATATTTCACCTAACACTATAGAAAAGCCCATGATTTTCAAAAAATACTTTAATAACCTAGTTAAAATACCTTCTCTTTACCTATTTGTGCTAAAATGCTACAAGCGTCAGAAACATTTTATGAAAGAGACTATCCTTCTTGACTTAGAGGACATTAAAAAGAACAACGATCAAAGTCTAACAGAAAAGGACTTTAAGAAAATTACATTTTATTATGGATTGGCAGTGCCAGTGATAGGGGAAATATTTTGTTTATTAAGGGGAACTAAAATGACTAATTCCGAAAGAAAAACACTTACCTATTTAGGAGGTTTAACAGGTTTGTTCGATGATTTTTTCGATGAATTAGAAACGACAGAAGAACATATCAAAGAATTAATAAACAATCCAAGCATTGAACTAGGTAAGAATTCTCACGAAATATTATTTATTAAATTCTATCTCAAAGCCCTTGAACAAGATCATTCCAAATCAATAAAGAAATACTTTAACGAAGGTTTTGACGCCCAAGTAGAGAGCAAGAAACAAACTTACCCTAATCTACCGTCTGAAGAAATACTTAAAATAACTCAGCAAAAGGGAGGTGTCTTCATTCTTTTGTATCGAGCGGCATTAGATGGTCATATTCCTGATTTTGAGAAAGAACTGCTCTTCAATATTGGTCTCTTAGGACAGCTGGAAAATGATATTTTCGATATTTACAAGGATCACAAGGCAGGTATTTGCACATTGGCCACAACAACAAAATCAATCTTTGTACTTCGTTCACAATATCAATCAATAATGAATGATATTTTTGAATTAATCGATAAAACAAGTTTTCCAAAATCGAATAAAAAGAAGTTCTCCAGATTGTTTTCAATAGTTGCTTCTAGGGGGTTAGTGTGTTTAGATCAGCTAATAAAATTAGAAAATGAGGGATTATTTGAACTTTCTATGTGCTCAAAAGAGCAGCTAATATGTAATATGGGTAAATTAAAAAACACTTTTAAATGGGTGAAGTTTTATCTGAATTGGAATATTGGCACTAAATATTGACCTGCTAAAACAACATGTAAAATTCACTAAAATGGATTTTTACGTAATGCCAAGAAAAAAAAGGCCGCGAATAGCGACCTTAATAACACTAGAATCGATTTAAGCCTAATGCTTTACGACAATTTTCTTGTTAATCGGATCAACACCTTCAGATTGAACATTTAGAAAGTAGACACCATTATTGAAACTAGAAACGTTAATTAACTTTGATTCAGTTACAAGTCCATTATATACTTCATTACCAAGAACATCAAATATTTGAACAGATGCATCAATCACACCTTGTAGAGAAATCGTTAACAATTCATTAGCTGGATTTGGTGACACATCAACTTGGATTAGAGGAGCAACATCTTCTATACCTAGTAAGAAATTCACTTCAATTCCAACAGAATCAACATAATTCCCAGATAAATCTGTTACATAATACATATAAAGTGACGTACTGCTAAAAGCTAAATCTGGAGTTATTGTAGGTTTAATTTCAGCAAGATACCCATCAGTTGTCATATTTGATGCATTCAAAACTATTGGCGCAGGGTTACCACTGGTGTTAGGCGTAATGTATACGTCGCCACTAGTTGGAAAACAGCTAGGAGGCCAACATATTTGATCCGTCCATGTTGCTGGAACCGACTGCTTTACTCGCGTGATTCTCCACGAAGCATCTGCCCCACTTTCATTGGTAACAATCAAATGTGTTTCAATTGGAAATACTGTTGAAGCATCCACATATTTGACCAAAATTGTTCCTGACACATCAGCTCCAACACCATCCTTTTGGATAGTCAGTTGAGCATCGGCTTGATTTAACATAAACATTGCAGCTATTGCGAGTATTGTTTTTTTCATAAATATTATTTTAATTTTTAAATAATAATCTCTTAAATCTCAATGATGTTAAGCCTGATGTTAAATGTTTGAACGTCAAATCATCAGCAACATAACCTAACAAAGCAACTAAATTAACGTTTGCTTTAGAGATGCACAAATTTTTAATGATAATTCTTCTAACAGAAAAGCGGATTATGTTGTACTCCTAACATATCAAGTATCGAGGCTTTAAAAATTCATGAAGAACAGAAAAAAGAGGGTCACATTTTAAAATAAAGTATTTAGAAGTCCAATAATAATACTTTTTTCTTCGCCCTTCATTCATAAAATAGCGTATTTTTGATTCGGCAAGGTATTTGTTCTGTTGCCACGGATTTAAATCAATAAAAATGAAAAAAATAGGGCTATTATTATTTGTGTTTACATTAGTTGTTGGGGTTAATGCGCAGGAAAAAAGGCATACTTTACCAAAGAAAAAAGTCGCCTCAGTTAATTTAATGGACATTGATGGGAATGAAGTGAATACAGGAAATTTTGGCTTTGATGGCCCTGTGATTATTAGTTTTTGGGCAACATGGTGTTCACCCTGTAAGAGAGAATTAAACACGATTCACGATTTATATATTGATTGGCAAGATGATACGGGTGTTACCTTAGTGGCTGTGTCAATAGATGATGAGCGAACAAAAAATTCTGTCCCAATGTACGTCAATGGAAAGGGATGGGAGTACTTGGTGCTTCTTGATCCAAATGGAGACTTTAAAAGAGCAATGGGTGTGAACAATGTTCCACATACTTTTTTATTAGACACGGATGGAAATATCGTTTATTCGCATAATAATTATGCGCCAGGAGATGAAGACGAATTATACGAGCATCTATTAGAATTGAAAGCAGAAGAATAATAAACTTATACAACTTAATGATAAAACAGACGCTTCTAGCGCTGGCTTGTTCAATATCTCTGTTAGGGATTGGACAAGAAGAGAACAGCGGTGGTACATTTACAGGCAATATTGAATCTATTTTTCAATATTTGAATGAGGATACTTTGATAGGCGCCGATCAGCCGGCATCAAAAGGATTACTTAATTCCTACATGAATGTATTTTATACCAATGGGAATTTTAAAGCTGGATTACGATTGGAATCTTACCTTCCGAGAATACAAGGCTACCCGAGTAATTTTGATGGAACCGGTATAGGAATGAGGTACGTTGGCTACACTAACGATTTTGTTGATGTTACTCTTGGTTCTTTCTACGAACAATTTGGTTCAGGGCTTTCTTTAAGAGCTTATGAAGACAGGGCTTTGGGATACGACAATATGCTAGACGGAATGAAAATTGTATTACGACCTATCAAAGGAGTTACCGTTAAAGGAGTTTATGGTTATCAGCGATTTGCTTTTCAAGAAGGTAAAATTGTTCATAGCTCTGGCATTGTTAGAGGAATTGATGGTGAGGTGCATTTAAATCAAGCATTTTCATCTCTGAAAAAAAGCAAACTGGACATCCGTCTTGGAGGTTCATTCGTCAGTAAGTTTCAATTAGATAATAATTCAGATCTAATTTTACCAGAGAATGTAGGAGCTTATGGTGGCCGTTTAAATCTTCGCTATGGAAAGTTCACACTTGATGGTGAGTATATTTTAAAAGAACAAGATCCTTCTCAGGATAATGACTACATCTATAATTATGGACATGCTGCAGTTTTTAATGCAGGTTATTCTAAAAAAGGTTTTGGAATTATTCTCTCAGCTAAATCTGTTGACAACATGAGCTATCGTTCGGATAGAACAAAACAATTGCAAAATGTCTTAATTAATTACCTTCCCTCAATGAACAAAACCCATACTTACAACCTTGTAACGTCGCTATATCCATACGCAACTCAACCAACTGGAGAAACAGCATTTCAAGCAGAGGTTCTGTATACAATTAAGCGCGGATCAAAAATAGGAGGTAAATATGGAACATCAATCAATGTAAATTACTCAACAGCTTATCAACCGGGAAGAAGCACAAGTTCAATTAACCCACTAGATTCTACAGGAGTCACCTATACTACGGGGCTGTTTGCTATGAGTGATAGCCTTTACTGGAGTGATTTTAATATAAACATTTACAGGAAATTTTCGAAACGTTTTAATCTCACACTCGCCTATTACAACATGATATTGAATAATGATGTGGCGACTGTGGCGAAGACAAAAGGGCTAATTAAGTCGAATATTTTTGTTGTGGAAGCAGGATTTAAATTTAAGAAGAAGAGATCAATGAGGATTGAGCTTCAAACATTATTGGTAAACCGAAGAGATTCTCTAGACCAAGAAACTAGTTTTTTTGCTGAAGGCGCGAAACCAGTTGATAAAGGAGACTGGGCAACTGTTCTTTTAGAATACACGATTAACTCTCATTGGTTCGTTAGCGCAATGGATCAGATAAATTTTGGGAATTATGATAAAAAAGCAGTTCATCACCCTTATTTAACAGTAGGATATATACAAGGATCTACTCGATTGACGGCATCCTATGGTCGACAGAGAGCAGGATTGTTTTGCGTTGGCGGAGTATGTAGACCAGTTCCAGCATCCAACGGATTAACCTTATCATTTACACAAAGTTTTTAGAAGATGAAGAAAGCCTATATTTTAATATCGTTATTTTCTGCTCTTGCGGTTTCAACATCGTGTGATCATATTACTAACCCATTCCCAGCTGCTTATAACACGGACATGGACACAACAATTTATCCAGGAGTTTGGAGTGATTATTTAGCAAACGAGTTGCCAGATTGGACTATTCCTAACGATAATCCTAATAGAAATGCAATTATAGAAGATTATACCGGACATAATTGTTCTAATTGCCCTCAGGCAGCTACAATTGCACATGACTTACATGTAGGAAACCCGAACAGAGTTTATGTGGCAAGTATACATTCATCCAGTGTTGGTTTAAGTGCATTTCAAGAATTGAACATACCAGCAGGATATACTATTAATTTTACAAACGAAAATGCGCTTGATTTTGGATATTACTTTGGGACAACTTTAGCTGGATCCGGATTTTTCGGTAACCCATCAGGAACGGTTAATAGAAAAATTGAAGGAACAGAATATTTTTACGCCGCCGGGTTTTGGTCTACAAAGGTGAATGAAATATTAGCCTTGCCGCTAAGAGTCGCAATTAAAGCAAAAGTCAATTATTACCCGTCAACAAAAGGTTTGTTCCTTCATACTGAGATTGAAAATCTAGACTCAGGAGGATTGTCGGATAGTGATTTAGGGATTTTTGTGTTTCTAATCGAAGATACTCTTGTTGGCCCTCAAAATGTATCAAGCACTTATACTCCTGATTATGTTCATCGAGACATTATGAGAGGGAATATTAGTGGATTTACTTGGGGAAGAGATGTTGATGATGGTGACTTGGTAAATGGAAAGTATTATTTAGATTACAGCTATTATGTACCGGATCAATTGGCACCAGATGGTCAAGCAACCACTTACAATGCTGACAACATGCATTTATTAGTCATGGTATATGATAAAGTAACGCAAGAAGTGCATCAGGTTATCAAGAAAAAAATCGAATAAAAAGGAGAAAATTAAATCCTCTTTCCTTTCTTTAAAAACTTGAATTTTTATTCAATAATTAGCCTTTCAGTCATTCTCTCTCCATCAACAGCTAAATGAACTAAGATACCAACTGATTGAAGTATTGAAGCTTAGCATAACGATAGAAGAAACAGAAAGTATACCGTAGTCTACAGAACGATTTACTTTTCCTTTCGGTCGGACTTTCAATGCCGAAAACTCAAATATTACTGTAAGTATTTCGATTCGTCAAAAATAAGAAGCCGATTTCAATGTTATAAGCAAAGAGAAAAAAATAAATACAAACATTTAACTAATTTTACCAAACCAATAAAATAAAAAAGGCGGACTCAATGAGTCCACCTTTTTTTATTTTCAACTATATCTATTTTTTCGCAGATTTTTCGATTGCTAATAATGCCATAACAGCATTTTTAACATTGATTACAGAACCTGTAACTGAAAGCGTTGCAAAATCAGTCATATCTTTTGTTTCTGGATGCGTCTGTTCCATTCCTTTGTATGATTTAGCAGAAGAAAGCATAACATCTTTAATTTGCTTCATTGTCATTTTTGGAAAATAAGACTTTAACATTGCAGCAACACCAGCAACCATTGGAGATGCCATTGATGTACCTTGCAAAATTCGATATTCACTCTGTGGAACAGTATTATATATTTCTGAACCTGGTGCAAAAACATCTACTCCAGCTTGTCCATAATTAGAAAAAGGAGAAGGTAAATTACCTTTACTATCTTTAGTTGATGATCCGATTGTCAAGAACATATCTAATTTTTCTTTCTGAAAAGAATACATATAAGTAGGGAAATTCTTTTCTGTATCTACATTCTTGCTATCATTTCCAGCTGCATGCACCATCAAAACGCCTTTAGAATCAGCATAAGCAAAAGCATCATACACTTCTTGTTGGTGAGGAGAATATGCTTTACCAAAAGACATATTAATGACAGATGCTCCATTATCAACAGCATAACGAATAGCCAAAGCGATATCTTTATCAAACTCATCACCATTTGGCACTGCTCTTAAAGACATTAAAAGAACATCATTAGCAACACCGTCACCTCCTAAGTCATTTCCTCTAATTGCTCCAACAATCCCTCCAACATGAGTACCATGCATAGCATCAGGACCTTCAACATCATTGTTGCCATAAACTACTTCTGAGAAATCATCAGGGTTATCTCCAACAACTTCACGTCCATTAAAATCTTTGTCTAAATGCGTATCAAGCATTCCTTGAATTTGCTTTTTCTGTCCAGCCAAAGCTTCTTTTGAAAGATCACCTCTCATAATTGCCATAGCCATACCTTTCATTTGAGCCTTATCACCTTCTGGCTTCCACTTTTCAAGATCTTTCATTGTATAACCTTCGCCCAATTCTTCAGCAACTTGTCCAGGAATAGATTCAATCATAGGAAGCATCATGTCCATTTGATTCAAGTAACCAGAATAAGAACTTCTTTGACTTTCAACAGCAGTCTTTACTTCTTCCAGAAGTGCCATTTCATCATCACTTAAATTTTCTTTCTTCGAAAGGGTCGCGTAAATACGAGTCATTTCAAGACGCATATCATTTGCTTCACCTAAGAAATTCCATCCGTGCACATCATCGATATAACCATTATTGTCATCATCAATGCCATTTCCAGCAATTTCACCTTTATTTACCCAAATCTTTCCAGCTAAATCTTCGTGCTCGATGTCTATTCCACTATCGATAATGGCAACTACAACTGAAGTAGTCTTGCGTTTTTTTAATTTCTTGTACGCTTTTTCTGTTTCCATTCCTGCGTTACCACCATTGTACCAATTCAGTACTTTCTTGTCGACTTGGCTATAACTTAAAGCACTGTATCCAAATGCTACGATGCTCAAAGTCAATTTAATTACAATTTTATTCATTTGATTCTGTTTAATTACGTATTCTATTTATTCGTCAGCTAATTTAGTATTATTCTAACTAATTTCATACCAATTATTAACCATTCGGCGTATATTTACGTCTATATGGTATAAAAACATGTCAAATGGTAAAACTAATTCACACTTTAATTCTTATTCTTATTGTTTTCACTTCGCAATCAATATTTGCTCAAAAGCTTGGTTTCACTAAGGTTCTTGATGAAAGCCCAGAGTTAATTACCACCTTTTGTATTCCAAATAATGAGACCAATAATTCTTTAATTATTAATCAAGGAGTTACTGCAAAATATTCAACGAGTGAATGGATTTTTGTTTCTGCCACACCATCTTGGATCAATGAAATGATGGGTGAGAGAAAATTAACAGATTTTTACTTTGAATTAGCTCCACCTGTTCTATTGACTGATTCTTCACGCGGAACTCACTTTGTTGATGAAATTCATGCAGGAACTGGAGGGCTTAACTCCAGCTATACTGGCAAGGGGATTATTATCGGAATAGTTGATGAGGGGCTCGACTGGGCACATCCTGATTTTCAAGATTCTTTAGGGAACACTCGAGTAATAAATTACTGGGATCAAACAATGGGTGATAATGGGAACTCTCCTTCGCCCTACGGCTATGGACAAGTCTGGGACAGCACTGACATTAATAATGGAACCTGCACAAGCACTGATAATGCAGCTCATGGAACTACTGTTGCAGGACAAGCCACAGGGAATGGATTAGCAAATGGATCTAACAAAGGAATGGCGCCAGATGCAACTATTATAATTGTTGAAACGAACTTTAATCGTCCAAATTGGACATTAACTGTAGCTGATGCTTGTGATTATATTTTTAATATCGCTGAATCAAAGAATATGCCAGCTGTTGTAAATCTCAGTTTAGGAAGTTATTATGGAAGTCACGATGGAAATGATCCAGCTTCAATTGCAATTGAAGCAATGCTAGATGCTAAACCAGGTCGTATTGTAGTCTCTGCATGCGGGAATTCTGGTAATCAAGGTAAATACCATCAACAGGGCAACCCAATGGTTGACACCAATTTTGTTTGGTTAGAAAGTAATTCTGGCGGAGCGTTTGCTGGTAATACGATATTTTTTGATTTATGGTCAGATGTTGCAGACGCTAACTTTAACTTTGCGTTTGGTGCTAATGCAACAGGACCAAATTGGTCTGACAGAGGACGGACAAACTTTTACAATGCCATTGGCACAGCAGGAGCAGCAATTTTTGACACCATTTGGAATGGCGCAAATAGAATAGGAACATTTGGTATTTATTCCGCTATTGAGAATGGAAGATATCACATGCAGATTTTGGCGTACATTGATTCTACAAACTATAAATTTCGATTTGAAACAACTGGTAGCGGCAGGTATGATCTATGGAGCGGTACCTTTGCAGGCTATAATAACATGACCGTTAATGCACCACCTATAGCTGAATTTCCGGATGCTATTTATTACGTTAACCCAGATTCTTTACAGAGTATCGTCTCATCTTGGAATTGCTCTGAAAAAGTTGTTTCTGTTGGCAATATCCGCAATCGGTACTCATTTATTAATCTAGATTTGAATGAATATATTAGCCCCAATCCTACATTGGTTAAACAATTAAGTCTCAATTCAAGTAAAGGACCAAGTAGACATGATTTAATCAAACCAGACATAACAGCAACTGGAGACATTACAGTTTCTTCTGCTCCAATACCCTGGTTAACTGCTCCAGCAAATAGCGCCTTTATAGATTCTGGAGGTTGGCATGCGTTAAATGGAGGTTCATCAATTGCTGCACCTGTAGTTGCTGGAATAGCTGCTCTCTATTTAGAGCGATGTAGCAAAGCTACATACCAAGATTTTATTGATGACATTCATAGTACTGCATTTACTGATTTGTTCACTGGGGTCGTACCGAACAATTCTTATGGTTACGGTAAAATTCATGGTTTAAATACACTTCTAGAACAAGTTATTCCAGCACCTGCCAATATTACTTTTAGCTGGACAGCTTCTTTGCTCACTTCATCTGAATTAACGGGAAATGAATGGTATCTTGATGGCGTATTACTTTCTGGAGAAACCAATCAAGATTTAACAGTGACACCTCCGTTTGGGACGTATGAAGTTATTTACACCAATAATGATGGATGTTCATCTAAATCAGACCCAATTCAATTAAATGTAGGTATTGAAGAATTAGATAAGTCTTTGATTTCAACTTCACCAAATCCATCAAACTCTTCAATAAAAATAAACTATGAAGAGAATATTAACGGTGTAAATGTATACAACTCAAATGGGGAAAAAGTATTAATTGAGCAGATTAGTGAGAAGGTATATTCCATTGAAAACTTGTCAAAAGGAGTTTATATTTTAAATATAATTACAGATAAAGGAATATATTCTTCAAAAATCATAAGAAATTAACCCATTTCACTAAAAGATTTATAATTTTACGTGCACAAAACTAAAGGAATGGATTTATCAGGAATTATTTCAATCTCAGGGAGACCAGGATTGTACAAAGTTATTGCTCAAGGAAAAAACAACATTATTGTTGAAGGGATAAAAGACAAAAAACGTTTTCCAGCATATTCTTCAGATAAAATTTCGGCTTTAGAAGATATAAGCATCTACACCCTTTCTGAAGACAAACCCTTAAAAGAAATTTTTGAAGCTATTCTTACTAAAATTGGAAATACTGAAGCTCCCACTCACAAAGAAGACATTGTAACTTTACAAGATTTTTTAGGTGATATTTTGCCTAATTATGACGAAGAACGTGTCTACCCTTCTGATATAAAGAAACTTTTTCAATGGTATAATATCTTATTTAAAGCTGGGGTGATTAAAGAAGAGAAAAAAGAAAAACCTAAAGCTGTGAAGAAAACTCCTTCAAAAAAGGAAGAAGCTACTAAAAAGCCAGCTGCAAAGAAAAAAGCAACAGCCAAACCAAAAGCGACAGCAACAAAGAAAGCTCCTGCCAAAAAGAAGGCAGCAACTAAATAACTAATACATAGTCTCGATGCACATCGAGACTTTTTTTTGCCTATATGAATATATCACGCCCTACCCGATCATTCGTAGATCAAGATTTAGTAATAGAAGATTGGAGTTCTATTGAGCCCTATTTTTTAGAACTACTTTCAAGAGAGATAAATTCACTCGAAGAATTTAAAATGTGGTTAAAAGACCAAAGTGAACTTGAAGCAATAATTGAAGAAAATGCTGCTTGGCGCTACATAAAAATGACTATTGACACGAAGGATCAAAAACTCAGTGATGCCTATTCATTTTTCATTTCAGAAATTCAACCGTACATTGCTCCTTTTGATGATAAGCTGAACCATAAACTTAATGAGTCGTCATTTACTAAAGACTTAGAGAATGATTTAGCATTTGCTATTCTGTTCAAAAAAGTGAAATCGGCGATTGAGTTGTATCGCGAAGAAAATATTTCTTTATTCTCTGATATTTCGACCGAATCTCAGAAATTCGGGTCATTGTCTGCTGCTCAAACAGTTGAATATAAAGGTGAAGAAATGACCATGCAAAAGGCCGCTTTACTCCTCAAGGAAAATGATGAAGAAATTCGTAAAACAATTTTTGATAAGATTGCTAATCGAAGAAGGACAGATGTTGTCACCTTTGACGATCTGTTTAACACCTTATTAAAAAAACGACACCAAGTAGCAATAAATGCTGGCTTTAAGAATTTTAGAGATTATAAAATGGTCGCTATGGGTCGTTTTGATTATAGCGTAGAAGATTGTGAAAATTTTCATTCATCAGTGAAATCAGAGATAGTACCATTAGTGAAAATTATTCAAAAGAAACGTTTACAAAAATTTGGGAAAAAAGCTTTCATGCCATGGGATACAAGTGTTGACCCAGATGGGAAAAAGCCCTTGAAACCTTTTATAACTGGTCAAGATTTACTTGATGGTACGATTAAAATGTTTAATGAAATAGACCCTTATTTTGGTGACTGCATTTCAACTATGGAGAAAATGAATCATTTAGACTTAGAATCTAAGACAGGGAAATCACCTGGAGGGTACAATTATCCTCTCTATGAAATTGGCGTACCGTTTATTTTCATGAACGCTGTTGGTTCTCATCGTGACCTTGTAACCATGGTGCATGAAGGTGGTCATGCGATTCATTCTTTTTTAAGTCGTGATTTAGAATTAACAGGGTTTAAAAATCTCCCTTCTGAAATTGCAGAATTAGCGTCGATGTCAATGGAATTATTGTCAATGGAAAAATGGAGTCAATTCTACCCAAATGCTAACGACTTAAAAAGAGCAAAAACAGAGCAATTGGAGACAGTTATAACTCTGCTCCCTTGGATTGCTCAAGTTGATGAATTTCAACATTGGCTGTATGTCAATCACAACCATAGTAACCAAGAAAGAACAGATAAATGGGTATCACTTTGCAATGAATATGGCACAGGATTGACTGATTGGACTAGTAATGAAGACGTTTTAGCGACATCATGGCAACGTCAATTGCACATTTTCGAAGTTCCTTTTTACTATATAGAATATGGGATATCTCAATTAGGCGCTTTGAGCGTTTGGAAAAACAGTTTAGAAGACAAACCAAAAGCAATTAAAAATTACAAGGAAGCACTTAAATTAGCTTACACAAAGAGTATTCCAGAAGTTTATAAAACAGCTGGTATAGAATTTAATTTCTCCACAAAATACATCAAAGATTTAGCCGTATTTGTTGGCCAGCAATTGTCTGAAAATTAAACTAAAAATTCAGTCAATTTGATTGTTTGCAATTAAATTACTTCTATATTTGCACCCGCAATTAGTAGTAAAGTTATATAAATGGCGAGGTAGCTCAGTTGGTTAGAGCGCGGGATTCATAACCCCGAGGTCGGGAGTTCAAATCTCCCTCTCGCTACAAAATGAGATGAAACTCTCACTCAAAAGGCATTGCAAGTATAATTATTGACAACGGGGAACAATTAAAATTGCTCGGAGAATACTAGCTACCATTTAATCGAATTCACCTATTGAGTAATTAAAAAATCATCAAACAAAAAAAGCACGGAATAAACCGTGCTTCTCATTGTATTTATTTTTGTTTACTATCTTGTAAATAGCATCTCTCTTAATTTAGGGATTCTCCATTCTTCATCATCAACGAGCAACTCTAACTTATCTACATGGTATTTAATTTCATCAAATAAAACTCGTACAGTATCACAATACGCAATTGATTTCTTTTCGAAATCAGTGATTTTGTTCGCGTTT
>CAJQQA010000166.1 GCA_905480355.1 uncultured Flavobacteriales bacterium
CATCATAGCGCATAAATAAAGTCTGATTTCCCCTGATCACATCAATTATTAAACGTTCATATGCATCAGGCATTTTATCTTTAAAAGAGTCAATAAAATCAAGCTTCAATGAAATTGGTTTGAATCGATATCCTCCAGGACCTGGTATTTTGCTTAATTGCACCAGCTCTATGCGTTCTTCCGGTTGTAAACGAATTATTAGCTTATTGCGAAGCGGAAATTTCGAATCCTGAAAAATATTATGGGGCAGCTCCTTGAAATTTATAACAATATCAGAATATCGTTTTTTCATTCGTTTACCGGTTCGGAGATAGATTGGAGTATTCTTCCAACGCCAATTATCGATGTATGTTTTCATCGCGACATATGTTTCTGTATCCGAATCATAGGCATCTATATCTTCTAGGTAAGAGTTCAGTTTCTCATCTCCCACTGTACCGCGTGTATATTGTCCACGAACAACATTAGAAGTAATCGTTTCTTTGGTAAATGGCCTTAATGATTCTAGTACTTTCAATTTTTCGTTTCGAACGGAGTCAGGATTCAAGCTAGAAGGTGGCTCCATTGCAACTAAACAGAGTAGCTGTAGAAGATGGTTTTGAACCATGTCCAATAAAGCACCTGTTTTGTCGTAATAGCCCGCCCGTTTTTCTACACCAAGACTCTCAGCAACTGTAATCTGAATATTCTCTATGTTCTCAGCATTCCATGCTCTTTCAAATAAATGATTAGCAAAGCGCAGAACCATTATGTTCTGAACTGTCTCTTTACCGAGATAATGATCAATTCTGAATACTTGCTTTTCGCTAAATGCACCGGAAATAATTTGATTTATTTCTGTACTCGATTTTAGGCTATGTCCAAGAGGTTTTTCGAGAACAACTTTACTTTTTTCATTAATGAGCCCCGAATTTTTGAGTGTATTACATATTTCAGAAAATGCACTTGAGGGAACCGAAAAATAATAAATTCGTTGTCTTTCTTTAGTTTGGTCTAGTCGTTCTTTAATTGGACCATAATGTTCCAAATCATTTTTTGGAATATTCATCAAAACGAGATGTTTGAAAAATTCATTGATTTTTTCTTTATCCTCATCCCCAATAAATTTAATCAGTTCCAGTTTAAAGCTTTTTTCATCTCTATTTTCGCGGTTGATACAAATTATTTCAAACTCAACTTTAAGTTGACCATCAATGAATCGTTGAAAGAGTGCGGGGATTATTTTACGCTTGGATAAATCTCCAGTTCCGCCAAATATGACAATGTTAAATTGTTGAATTTCTGAAGTATATTTCTGGCTTGCTGTCATTATGACGTAATTAGTTTTTTCAAAGATACACTTTTTGTAGAATGTACCATAATAGATTTTTTTTTTATCTTTGAGAGATAATCAGTAAAAAATAGAATTGATATGTTTATAGTTGTTGAGAGTGGATCTACAAAAGCTGATTGGATGGTAATCAAAGACGATCAGGAAATAGTATACAATACAAAAGGGTTCAATCCGTATTTCCATACAAAACAAGATATTCTTATTGAATTAAGCAATCAACTCGAACTAGATATAATTAAGGAAGAAGTTGACGAAATATTTTTTTATGGTGCTGGTTGCTCTTCAACCCAACTTAATAAAATTATCGAGGATGGATTGCAAACCTTTTTTATCAATGCTATCATTCATGTTGATCATGATCTTAATGCAAGTGCTTACGCTTGTTATAATAAGGTTCCTGAAATCGCTTGTATATTAGGAACAGGATCAAATTCATGCCATTACGATGGCAAAGTAGTTTATGAGAAAGTACCTGCGCTTGGACATATCTTGGGGGATGAAGCAAGTGGGAGCTATTTTGGTAAAAAATTACTTGCGGATTATCTCTATGGTAAATTGCCAAACGAAATGGATCGGGAATTAGAGAATATTGGGTTAAATAAGACAAAAATTATTGAAAATATTTACACAAAACCAAATGCTAATGTCTATATAGCCTCTTTCATGCCAACCATTATTAGGCACAAAGATTTGGGGTACACTCAGAAGATCATTCGAGATGGATTTCAGGTTTTTATTGATATCCATGTGAAATGTTTCAAAGACTATGCTGAATGCGAAGTTAATTTCGTTGGTTCTCTCGCTCATTTACTTCAGCAAGAACTAAGAGAAGTTTGCGCTGAGAATAATATAACGATAGGATGTGTTATTCGAAGACCCCTTGATAAATTGGTCAAATATCATAAGAATTTATATAAATAAGTTATTGGATTTGCTGATTTTACAGAATTTTATAAAGACTAATTGAGATACCTTTTTCACTATTAATTACTAATTTAGCCAATCATAAGCTATGAAATTCCCTTATACTTTATTTACGTTGTTTATTACCTTGTCTTCATTTTGTGTTGCACAAGATCAATCTATTTCTTCACCTCATATTGAGAAACAACTTAATATGCTTTTGTCAAAAATGACTTTAAAAGAGAAAGTTGGACAAACTTGTCAAATAACTCTCGACGTTCTTTTGCTAAGAGACTCTTCTGGGACCGTTATAGAACCTATTCGAGTAGACCCAAAGAAAGTTGATGAAGCGATTATTCAATATGGTGTTGGTTCTGTTTTAAATGTCGGATGGCACTCACTTGGCTTGGACGATTGGGCGCATGTTATGGAAACGGTTCATGGAGTTTATAAAAATAAAAAAAGCAAAACGCCTATTATTTATGGTATTGATGCCATTCACGGGGTTAACTATACAGTAGGGGCTACATTATTTCCTCAGGAAATTGGATTGGCTGCAACTTGGAACCCAAAGTTGGCAAAACAATTTGGTGAAGTGACCGCATACGAAACACGAGCATCAGGAATTCATTGGAATTTTTCTCCCGTATTGGATTTAGGACGTCAACCTTTATGGTCAAGACATTTTGAAACACTGGGAGAGGATCCATACTTGGCCTCAGAAATGGGTAAGGCGATCATTTGCGGATATCAAGGGCGAAAAGGAGTTGACTCAGAACATGTAGCTGCTTGTATGAAGCATTTTGTTGGGTATAGCAACCCGAAAAGTGGTCGCGATCGAACTCCGGCTTGGATACCAGAAAAGTACATGCAAGAGCTCTATTTACCGACATTTAAAGCTGCAGTTCAAGAAGGGGCACTAACAGTAATGATTAACAGTGGTGTTTTAAATGGCATTCCTGGACATGCGAATTATCATTTATTGACAGAGGTGCTCAAAGAGGAGTGGGGTTTTGAAGGTTTTGCTGTTTCCGATTGGGAAGATTTTTTAATGTTAAATACAATTCACAGGACGGCTGAAACAACGAAAGATGGAATTATTCAAGCAATAAATGCTGGTCTTGACATGAGTATGGTTCCTAATTCTCCGCAATATCAGGAGTATTGCACACTGATGATTGAAGCAGTGAGTGAAGGAAGTATTTCGAACGAGCGATTAGACGACGCAGTTCGACGTATTCTGAGAGTGAAATTAATCCTTGGTTTGTATGAAAAGAATTTGAATCAGGCAAAATCATATCCAAAATTTGGTTCGGAAGCCCATCAAAAAACAGCTTTGAATTCGGCACTAGAATCAATCACATTATTAAAGAATGAGAATATTCTGCCATTAAAGAAAGGTCAGAAGATTTTGATAAGTGGGCCTACTTCTAATGATCTTATTTTTCTCAATGGTGCTTGGTCTCATACATGGCAAGGCGGTATTTCAGAATTTAACACTGTTGGTCGCAAAAGCATACGAGAAGAAATCGAGCGAATGGCAGGAAAAGAAAACTGTCTATTCAGTCAAGGAGCGGAATTATATCTTAATGAAACCTTTGAAGAAAGTCGAATAGTAGATTCTGAAGATTTCAAAACGAAAGCCGAGCAGTCAGATGTAATCATATTGTGTCTTGGAGAGTACCCTTCAACGGAGAAACCTGGCGATATTCGTTCTTTGAATCTAAATCCAGAGCAAATTGAGTTGGCTAAGCTTGCTCAAGCAACAGGTAAACCTGTTGTTCTTATTTTGGTTGAAGGCCGACCTCGCATAATTCGTGAAGTGGTTGAGAAGTCCTCTGCAATTGTTCAAGCATATCTCCCCGGTGATTTCGGTGCTGAAGCACTTGGCAAATTACTTTATGGAGAGGAAAACTTCTCTGGTAAGCTGCCTTACTCTTATCCAAGATATGACGGTCAAATTGAATTTTATGATCATCCGAGAAGTGTAGATCGAGATAATTCGAATGAATTTAAGGGATATGATCCGCAATGGGATTTTGGTTATGGTATGAGCTATACAGATTTCGAGTATTCTGACATAAGGCTTAGTAACAATGAAATGAATGAAGGAGATTCAATTGTAGTTATGGTTGATGTGACTAATATTGGTAAGGAAGATGGAAAAGAGGTTGTTCAAATGTATATTTCTGATCATTTTGCTTCATCCGTTATTCCTACAGGAAAGTCTTTGAAGGCATTCAAGAAGATTAATCTAAGTAAAGGAATGAAAAAAACCGTTAGCTTTGTAATCACAAAAAAAGATCTTTTTTTCATAGACTCAAAAGGGGAGTGGATAATTGAACAAGGGACTTTTAGCGTTAATATTGGTAATCAAATAAAAACCTTCAAATTAAATTAGGAAGCATGGCATACAAAATAAAATTTGATAATTTTTTCTCATATTCCTTCTCTTTGGATTGTGTTATCTTTGGATATAAAGAAGGTAAGATTTATGCACTTCTCATCAAAAGAGCCATGGAGCCTTATATAGGAGAATGGGCCATACCTGGTGACCTCGTTTATCCTGATGAGGATTTACCTGATGCGGCGAGTAGAATTCTTACAGAATTGACAAAGGTCGAAGGATTATTACTGCACCAAGGTCAGACATTTGGAAAGCCAGATAGACACCCACAAGGTCGGGTTATTACCAATGCATACTTTGCATTGGTGAGAATAGATGATATCAACGCAGTGGCAGATTCTTGGGCAGAAGAGATTCAATGGGTGCCAATCCGTGAGTTACCGCAATTGGCATTTGATCACAACGAAATATTAGAATCAACCTTTGAGCAGTTGGGTCAGAAATTGAAGCGTGAACCAATTTGCTTTGATCTTTTACCAGTGAAATTTACACTCAACGAAATGCAGCAACTCTATGAATATGCATTTAAAGCTGATCTGGATAAGGCCAACTTCAGAAAGAAAATTAAGCCAATTCCTTTAATCAGCCTTCGAGAGAAGCAGACAAATGTAAAACATCGTCCTGCCAATCTTTTTAAATTTGATGTTAAAGGGTATACTGAGTTGGTAGAAGAGGAGAACTATATGTTTAGAATGTAATGCACAACTTTAATTAAAATTATTAAAATTATTAAAATATATAGTAGTTATTGTACTTTTTACCATTATATTAGCAGTATTAATATTAATATAAATTATACATTATGAAAAAAATTTACACAATACTCTCGATTTTATTATTAACCTCATCAGCATTCGCACAGAATGATGTCGAAGTAAGCGCCTCAGACAGTTGGATTGCATACATGACTGTTTTTGAAACGCCTGCCAATGGTGGTGGTTATATTTTTGAAGACTTTTGGGGAGTTCCAGATGCTCAAACGACACTAGATGTTGGAGCTAACACAGTTACATTACAACCCAATTTTAATGGTTATGCTAATAGTTTAACTGGTGCCCCGGAAGATATAGATTTTTGGACTAACTCTCCAGATGGAGGTATTACTCCTGGTCCACTTGGAAATAAATTGATGGAAGCTTCAACCTTTGCAGAATCAGATGTTACATTTAACGGAAGTGATTTGACTTTCCATGGTGATGTATTAGCGAATACATTAGACCCTGCATATACAGCATCTTTTTTCATTAAAGCACTTGATCCCGCAAACGGATATTCAGATGCAT
>CAJQQA010000167.1 GCA_905480355.1 uncultured Flavobacteriales bacterium
TCTTTACCTACAAATTTTACAGAATCAGCATTAATGGATTACGAAATGCTAAAAATATTAGGGACGACTTCTGCATCTGTTAATAATAATTTTGACAGTCTTTTTGTACCTTTTCGATGCGTCGCATCGGATATTGCTAAAAAACAAAGCATTATATTTAGTAAAGGTTATCTTAACGAAGCGGTTCGAGCTTCTATGACCTACCCATTCTATTATAAGTCAATAATGATTGACAGCGTGCTTTTATTTGATGGTGGTTTATACAATAACTTTCCTTCTGATGTCATGTACACTGATTTTGATGCCGATTTCATTATTGGAAGCAATGTGTCTTTCAATGCTGAACTACCTCATGAAGACGATTTAATAGGTCAATTCACCAATATGTTAGTTTCTTATTCGGACTTTACTCTTCCTTGTGAAGAGAGTTTTATGATTGCTCCATCTGTAAGTATTTCAGGATTCAACTTTAATAATGCAAAAAAAGCTATTGATGAAGGATACGATGCAACGGTGAAAATCATTGACTCATTAAAATTAAAAATCGTTTCCAGGATTGATTATTCTGAATTGAAAGCAAAACGAGCCAAGTTTCGGGAGAACATAACTGCCATTTCTGTGTCATCGGTTACTTCTAAAACAGAGAGCGAAAATCTGCATTATTCTACCCGTACGATAATGAAAGATAAAAAACAGATTGTGCTTAATGAAAGGCAATTAGAGCGTAGGTATTTTCGCCTTCGATCCAGTTCTCAAATTGATTTTATCTTTCCTCGATTACAACTAAAAGATGATTCCACATATAATTTAGATTTAACCATATCAAAAGCCAAAGAAATAAAGGTAGAATTTGGTGGACACTTATCCTCAAGACCAGTTAATACAGGATATATTGGTCTCTCATATCAAACAGCTGGTAAATATTTCACAAAAACTAAAGTTGAATCTTATTTTGGTAAATTTTATGGTTCCGCAAAAGCAAAATTCACCTTTGAATTACCTACTGTTTATCCATTCTCGGCTAGTGTTTACTTCACACAAAATCGGTGGGATTATTTCAGGAGTTTTGCTACATTTTTTGAAGATGTTAAACCCTCATTTCTGGTTCAGAATGAGATGTACTTGGGGGTTTCTTTAAAAAACCCAATAGGCAACACCATAACCAGTAAAGTTGACGGTCGCTGGTTTGAATTGGAGGACACTTATTATCAGACCGACAATTTCACAAACAAAGACACGGCTGATTTAACTCGCTTTTATGGAGGGTCTGCGAGTTGGACTTTGACTCAAAACACATTAAATCGTCGACAGTTTGCTAATTCTGGCCATTTTGTTGAGGTAAAAACAAGATTAAATTTCGGGACGGAACATACGGTACCGGGTTCAACAGCCTTAAACAAAGAAATGTATAAACCCCATTCTTGGTTTAATTTGAATATCGATTACCAATCTTTCATTGTTGATCAATCCATGTTTCACCTTGGAATTCATGGCCAATTTGTTTACAACACCCAACCTCTTTTCGCCAACTATACAGCCACATTGCTGTCGATGACGGAATTCTCTTTAATTCCTGATTCAAAAACCTATTTTTTACCAGAATATCGCTCTCCTCAATATGCTGCTGCAGGTCTGAACTTGATATTCACAATTATGAAAAAAATTGACATTCGCTTTGACACATATCTTTATCAACCGCTAATTCAAATAAATGAACTTCCTGATGGTTCTCAAGAATTTTCCGAATTATTTCAAGGTCGCTCTATAATGGCTTCATCTTCAATTATCTACAACAGTTATATAGGACCACTGCGATTCACCTTAAATTATTTTCCTCAACAAACAAATCCTCTTGCATTGCAATTAAGTCTTGGATATGTCATCTTTAATGATCGAGCTATTCGTTAAGATTCATTACTTTTGAGTGAAACAAAATAAATATGGAGAAAATTATCTGCGGCATACAACAAATGGGAATTGGAGTTCCAGATGTACAAGAAATTTGGAAGTGGTATCGTAAATTTTTCGGAATCAATATCCGCGTTTTTGAAGATGCAGCAGATGCTCCCTTAATGATCAATTATACAGGAGGGAAAGTCCAATCAAGAACAGCTTCTCTTGCATTAAGTATGGAAAGTGGAGGTGGATTCGAAATATGGCAATATACTTCTAGGAGCACCGAAAAAGCAAAGTTCAACATTCAACTTGGCGATTATGGACTCTATGCCTGTCGAATAAAATCACGAAATGTAAAAGAAAGTTATAATTTTTTTAAAAAAAATAGCGCTGATATTCTTGGTAAATTGTCTTTAGATCCAAATGGTGAAGAAACCTTTTTTGTAAAAGATCCCAATGGAAACATCTTCAACATCGTAAGTGGGACGGGTTGGTTTAAAGACACAAAGCATCCATCGAAATGCGGAGCAGTTGCTGGCACCATGATCGGAGTTAGCAATATTGATGAATCAATTGCATTGTATCAAGAAATTCTCGGTTACGAAACTATCGAATATGATCAAACTGGAGTGTTTGAAGATCTCAGTCATTTTCCTAAAGGAGACGAAAAATATAGACGTGTTCTTCTATCGCATAAAGAAAATAGAAAGGGGCCATTTGCAAAATTATTAGGTCCTTCTAAAATTGAGCTAATCGAATCAAAAGATAGAACAGATTGTAAGAAAATTTTTCAAAATCGCTTTTGGGGGGATTGGGGATTTATTCATTTATGTTTTGATATTCAAGGAATGGATTCGT
The DNA here is from genome assembly GCA_905480355.1 of uncultured Flavobacteriales bacterium. Lineage (GTDB taxonomy): Bacteria > Bacteroidota > Bacteroidia > Flavobacteriales_D > Crocinitomicaceae > UBA4466. Next base: position 2,755 of record CAJQQA010000167.1, read on the forward strand.
TGCAAGTAGAATGTGAAGCTAAAGGTTATCCATTTACGGTCGATAGCTCTAACACCTTTGATATGGGTGAAGCTGGAGGTCGCTTTTCGTATATTGAAGACAAAGATGGAACACTCATCGAATTTGTAGAAACCCACAAAGTACCCGTTATGAAGAAATTAGGATGGTACATCCACCTAAAAAATAAAAAACCTGGCAAACACTTACCAAACTGGATGATTCATGCAATGGGGATGAACAAAGTCAAAGATTGACTCTAATGCATAAATCATTGATTAAGCGAGTAGGGAATTCATCAAATTAATTTGTATTTTTGAGCCATATACTAGAACATGAAAAATAGAATATTCGGATTCCTTAGCATTTGCCTTATTGCCTTTAACTTTAACTCTTGCAAAGAAGACATTGAATTAACCGGCAATTTTGAAGAAACAGCAGTTGTTTTTGGTCTTTTAGATCAATCAGAGTCGATTCACATGATTAAAGTCACAAGAGCTTTTATAGGGCCGGGAAATGCTATCGAGATAGCAGCTATTGCTGACTCTTCTTATTTTCAATCCGTTACTGGAACGGTTACTGAATACAACGGCAATATCCCAACAGGTCGTATATTTACATTAACTGACACTATGATCTTGGACAAGGATGAGAATGGAATTTTCTATGGGCCAGAACAAAAAATGTATTATTTCACAACAGCTACTAATGACCCTTTACTTGGTACAGCTGAATATCAGCTGGACTTAGATATTAATAATGGTGAATTTCAAGTGAGTAGTAAGACTGAAATGGTAAATGGCATAACCGAGAATATCTCATCTCAAAGCCAACCATTTAGATTTATCCAAAGTAATGGAGATTTAACATCAACATTTATTGCTATCAGTACTGGTAATTCTTATCAAGTAAACACAAAATTAAAAATTGACTTCACTGAATGGATAGGTGCGGATTCTACTCAAAAATCATTTATTTGGCAAATGGGAGAAACGCAAACGACACCAGGTACCAACATCTCTTTCTCAGCAAATGGTGAAACCTTTTATCAACTAATGAGAGACAATTCAACAAATGATCCTGCAATTACTAAAAGAACTTTTGATGCTATAACAACAATAGTTACAGGTGGAGGTCAAGATTTCTTTAATTTCATTTTAGTGAATGAACCCACTTCTACACTTGCGCAAACTAAACCAACATTTACCAATCTAACAGCTACAAATGGTCATCCAGTAGTTGGGATTTTCTCAGCAAGACAATCAGTTGTCGTTTATAAACCATTTATTGACCCTTCGAATTCAAATTTTTTAAGATGCATCAATACAGCTTCAACAGAAGAATTGTGCACTGGAATAACAACTTCAGGTTTACTTTTCTGTAGTGATCATCCAGGGGACGTTCTTAAAACTTGGTTTTGTAACTAATACTTCTTTGGTTTTTTCTTAATCTTACTAACTTTAGCGTATGTCTGAAAGGAAAACGCTTTTTGCTGATGTAATTCTCCCTGTGCCTATACGCAAGGAATTTACTTATAGGATACCTTTTGAACTTAACGAAACTTTATTCTCTGGTGCTCGAGTTGTTGTACCATTTGGTCGTGCTAAATTAATTACAGGAATAGTAAGTTCGATTCACGAAAATATACCTCAAGACTATCAAGCGAAGCTCATTGAACATCAACTTGACGACCATCCGATAATAACACCAAAACAATACACCTTTTGGAAATGGATTTCAGCTTACTATATGGCACCAATAGGAGATGTCATGAATGCAGCTCTTCCAGCAAACTTTAAGCTTGCAAGCGAAACCAAAATTGTTTTGCATCCTGATTTCAATATTGACCCTAAACTTTTAACTGAAAGGGAAATAGAAGTTGTAACTGCATTAGAATTAAGGGAAGTTTTAGATTTAAAAGAAATTTCGGAAATCATAGGAATCAAAACTGTTCAGCCAATAATAAAAAAGTTAATTGATAAAAAAGCCGTTCTATCTCTTGAAGAATTAAATGACAAGTTCACACCGAAAACAGCATCGTTTATTCGGTTGAGTGATGCATATTCTCAAGAAGAAAACATTTCGGACTACATACAATTACTAGAATCAAAGAAAGGAAAAGATAAGCAGGTAAAGGCTTTGCTAACTTTGATTCACTTGACAATAAAAAATCAAGACAAATTAGTACTAAAAAAAGACTTGATCGATGAGGAAATTTCAACGTCAAGTATAAACACTTTGGAAAAAAATGGAATTATTGTTCAGGAACGGATAGAAATTGCTCGTTTAGACACTAATTCTATTATGACGCAAGAATTCAAACAACTGTCGCAATCACAATCTTTAGCACTTGATGAAATACACATGGCCTTTGAGGAAGATAAAGTTGCAATGCTTCACGGAGTTACAGGGTCTGGGAAAACTGAGATTTATGTTCAGCTAATACAAGAACATTTAGATCTTGGACAACAAGTTCTGTTTTTACTCCCCGAAATAGCGCTAACAACACAACTAATTCAACGATTATCAGCTTATTTTGGAGAACAAATTGGTGTCTATCATTCGAAATTTAATCAGAATGAAAGAATTGAAATATGGAATCATGTTTTAAACGACGACATGAACAAGTACCGCATAATTTTAGGTGCAAGATCATCGATCTTTCTTCCTTACCGTAACTTGGGATTAATTATTGTTGACGAGGAACATGAGTCAAGCTATAAACAATATGATCCTTCGCCTCGCTATAATGCAAGAGATTGTGCAATTGTACTCAGTAAATTGCATAACGCGAAAATTTTATTGGGATCAGCTACCCCTTCTATAGAAAGCTATTATAATGCAAAGTCAAACAAGTATAAACTTGTGGAATTAAATGATCGATTTGGCAAAGTTTTATTGCCAGAAATATTTTGCGCAGACGTTAAAAAGGAAAGAAAGAAAAAAAGTATGAAGTCACATTTCACTTCATTCTTAATTGACCATATGCGCGAAGTTCTGAATATAGGAGAACAGATAATTCTTTTTCAAAACAGAAGAGGCTATACGCCTTACTGGATGTGCGAAATTTGTAATTGGACACCAAAATGTGTGAATTGCGATGTTTCATTGACCTACCATAAACATTCTAATAACTTAAAGTGTCATTACTGTAGTTACGCATCTAAGCCTGTTGGTTCTTGTTCTGCTTGTGGAAGTAATCGTTTAAATATGCTTGGTTTTGGGACTGAAAAAATTGAAGACGAATTAGCCATTATGTTTCCGGAAAAAAAGGTGAAGCGAATGGACCTTGATACTACCAGATCAAAAAATGCATACGCGAATATTCTGAACGACTTTGATACAGGGAAAATTGATATACTTATTGGCACACAAATGGTCACTAAAGGTTTGGATTTCAAAAATGTAAATCTTGTAGGCATACTTGATGCTGATATGCTTCTGAATCGTGCTAATTTCAGAGCTTTTGAAAGGTCATTCCAACTGATGACACAAGTCGCTGGACGTTCAGGTCGACGTCAAAAACGTGGTAAAGTTATCATTCAAACTGGCGATCCTGAGCATTGGGTGATTGAAAAAGTAATTGACCATGATTTCAAAGCCTTCTATAAAAGTGAAATAATCGAACGGGAAAATTACTTTTATCCTCCCTATTTTAAGATCATTGAAATCACCTTAAAGCACCGAGATGAAAACAAACTCATTAAGGCTGCTTATGACTTATCTATCCAGTTACGAAATTCATTCAAAGAACGTGTACTAGGTCCTGAATTCCCCGTTGTAAAAAGAATAAATAATTTATTTCTTAAGAAGATTATTTTAAAAATAGAAAAGGATGCAAGCGATAAAAAAGTAAAGGAACGCATTCATCAAATAGTTGATGAATTTTATAGCGTTCCTATAAACAAATCAATTCGTGTTTTAATAGATGTTGACCCCGCTTAACCTAGGTATGTTTTTAGCATCCGGCTTCGGGATGTAAGTCTTAATCTACGAATTGCCTTTTCCTTTATTTGTCTTACTCTTTCTCGTGTTAACTCAAATCGTTCACCAATTTCTTCTAATGTCATTGGCGGTTTTTCATTTAAACCAAAGAACATCTTAACCACCTCTCCTTGTCTTGCTGTTAAAGTAGATAAGGATCTATTGATTTCTGTTCTCAGAGAATCTACTAAAATCTCCTTCTCTGGCCCAGGCAATGAATCATTGGGTAAAACATCGTACATACTTGAGGACGATGAATCTCCATCAATTAATGGGGCATCCATTGAAACATGGCGACCATTGTTTTGCATTGATTGATGGACTTCATCAATTGAGCAATCTAAAAAGTCTGCTAATTCACTCGATGATGGTGGCCTCTCAAATTTTTGCTCGAGGCTTGAAAACGCGCGATTTATTTTACCTATCGTACCAATTTTATTCAAAGGTATACGCACGACTCTAGCCTGCTCAGCTAATGCCTGTAATATCGACTGCCGAATCCACCAAACAGCGTAAGAAATAAATTTAAATCCACGACTTTCATCAAAACGTTTTGCTGCTTTTATAAGACCTACATTTCCTTCATTAATTAAATCTGGTAGCGTTAGTCCTTGATTTTGATATTGTTTAGCCACAGACACTACAAATCTCAAATTAGCTTTTGTTAATTTTTCTAGCGCAACTTTATCACCTTTCTTTATTTTCTGAGCCAATTCAACTTCTTCTTCAGCAGTAACCATATTCAAACGACCAATTTCCAAAAGATATTTATCTAAAGACGCTGTTTCTCGATTTGTTACTTGCTTGGTTATTTTTAACTGTCTCATACTATAGCTATTTTAAAATGTGCATACTATTAATATAACGATAATTTTATGTGTTTGGTTCGTTACAATGAGTCTAAATGTTCAAAATAAGTCCGAAAAAGAACATTCTCGCCTTATCAATGAATATTTATCACTCAAAATTTGCTATTTAAATAAGTTTTCACTATAGAGGTAATGTTTTAATTCTCATATTTTAACTACTTTTGCACTATGAAAATATTAATGGTCTGTTTAGGAAATATTTGTCGATCTCCACTAGCGGATGGATTACTTGCCCAGAAAATAAGGAATGAAAATCTAAATCACAATGTCGACTCTGCAGGAACTTGTGATCATCATATTGGGCAGTCTCCTGATGCAAGAATGACAAAAACAGCTGAAAATTTTGGTCTTTCTCTCGCTCATTTGCGCGCAAGAGAATTCACTGCTGCTGATTTCGATGAATTTGACCGCGTTTACGCTATGGATAAAAGTAATTACCAAAATATTATATCAATTTCAAGAAATCAATCAGACATCAATAAAATAAGGATGATTTTGGATGAAAACCATCCAAATCAGGACATGGAGGTTCCAGATCCATATTACGGAGGAAAAGAAGGATTCTTGAATGTATACTCAATGTTAGATGAAGCGACAGATTGTATAATGAATGAACTTAGAATAAAATGAAAAACGGGAAGATATACATGATTCCTTCAACATTAGGTGGAGAATCGATAGACGACATTATACCGGTAGATGTTAAAAATAAAGCGATTAGTTTACGATGCTTTATTGTAGAAAACATAAAATCTGCACGGCGTTTTCTTCGTAAAATAGACCGCGATTTTCCGATTGATGATTGTCAATTTTTTATCCTTAATCGAAGAACAAATCCTGCAGAACTCTATGGATTTATCCAACCAGCTTTGAAAGGAGAGGATATTGGATTAATGTCAGATGCAGGGTGTCCTGGTGTTGCGGACCCGGGTGCTTCAATTGTAAATTTAGCTCATACTAAGAATATAAATATCCACCCGATGGTTGGACCATCTTCCATTTTACTAGCGTTGATGGGAAGTGGTTTTTCTGGTCAACAGTTTCACTTTCATGGTTATTTACCCAAAGAAAGAAGAAGTCGCATAAATTCGTTAAAACGATTTGAGGCAGACACTCGGAAATCTGGAATTACACATCTCTTTATGGATACACCATTTAGGAATATGAATGTTCTTGATGACTTACTCAATGAATTGGCTGACCCAACCATGCTTTGTATTGCTAGTAATCTAACATTAGCAAGTCAAGACATACGCTCTAAAAATGTTAAAGATTGGAGAGAAAGTGCTTATGATTTATCGAAAAAACCAGCAATATTTGCTATTGGAACAAGCGAATAAGCTATTTCAGACCTCTTCTTTTTTTAATTGCTTCATATGAGTCTTGAATCTGTTGGAATTTTTCTTTCGCTCCTTTTACATACTCCTCCCCCATTTGAGCGACCTTATCTGGATGGCATTTAATTGCCATTTTCCGATACGCTTTTTTCACCTCATCATCGGTGGCGTTCGCATCAATACCTAATATTGTATAGTCTGAATCTACATTTCTGTAGAACATATTCTTAACGCTTTCAAAATCAACAGATGAAACGCCCATCATACTTGAAATCCGCTTAATAATACTTATTTCTTCTGGAGAAACATCTCCATCTGCTTTTGCAATTCCAAACAAATAGTGTAATAACTGAGTACGCACAGCTGGTTGCATTCTCATTTGAATATCTTGACATATTTGTTGCAATGGAATACTATCAGAATCCAAGAATTGCTTCAATGTTTGTAAATGTACACCTGAAAATTGTGGTCCAAATTGTTGGTTAAAGAATGTTTTTACATAATTCAATTCAGATTTCAATACCTTGCCATCTGCTTTCATAACAGCTGCAGATAAAGCCATTAACATTGTAGGGACATCATTTGATGAAGCAGAAGATGTTCTTTGCTGGTAATACTTGAATAAATCTTCGGTCGTGAAACTCCTTCCTTCTCGCTTGGCTTGTGCTCTTGCTTTACCTATAGCCTTTTGATAATTATCAATATACGAACCAACCATAAACCCTAGGATTGCTCCCAAAATTCTTCGGCCAAAAAGAAAGAAGCCACCAACGGCCAGTACCCACTTTATCAAAATATTTGTTTTGAAATACGCCACCTCAATAGAAGTGGCGTATTAAATTATTATTCTATACTTTTTCGATACTTCTATCAATAAATAAGCTAAGCGCCTCCCCTTTTAATAGTCCTTGAGAAAGTAAAGCTATATCTGTTAATTGCTTTATTTTTACTGTTTTTACTTCATCAGTATCTGTCTTCAAAATTTCTTGAATTTTATCATGATTTGCATTAACCATCAGGCTATGCATTTCAGGAAAAGCACCATAGAAGCCACCGCCTCCCATTTTTTGCTGCTCCATCATTCTTCGAATAAACTCAGGTTGAGTAATGATAATTGGTGCATCATCAGAATTCATGCTTTCAAATTGAACTGTGAATTTTTCTTTATCCACTACTGATTCAAATAAAGGTTTCAATACCTCTTCCTCTTCTTTAGACAATTTTGAAGGTGTTTCTTCGTCTTTTTGAATCAACTTATCCAATGTATCAGCATCAACACGAGCAAATGAGATGTTCTCATACGATTGTTCTAATTTAGCAATCCAATGTGGTGCTATTGGTCCATCAACATGCAATACGTCATAACCTCTATCGTTTGCTTTCTTAACAAAACCAAACTGCTCAACAGGATCATTTGTATATAGCATCACAACTTTATCATCCTTGTTAGTTTGTAAAGTGGCTACTTTTTCCTTGTACTCTTCAATCGAGAAGAATTCATTTTTAGTACTCTTAACCAAAGAGAATTTTTTTGCTTTCTCACCAAATTTCTCATCAGAAAGCGCACCATACTGAACAAATATTTTTAAATCGTCCCACTTTTCTTCAAAGTCTTTTCTGTCATTCTTGTACATAGATGCAAGTTTGTCTGCAACCTTTTTAGTAATGTGAGAAGAAATTTTCTTTACGTTACCGTCACTTTGAAGATATGAACGAGAAACATTCAATGGTATATCTGGAGAATCAATCACACCGTGAAGTAAAGTCAAAAACTCAGGCACAATCTGTTCTACATTGTCAGTAATAAAAACTTGATTAGAATAAAGATTAATTTTGTTTTTTTGCACTTCAATATTCTCCTTAAGCTTAGGAAAGTAAAGGATCCCTGTTAAGTTAAATGGATAATCAACATTCAAATGAATATGAAACAATGGAGAATCCATATTTGCCGGGTACAATTCTCTGTAAAAGGTACTGTAATCATCATCACTTATTTCTGAAGGTTTTTTTGTCCAAGCTGGAGTTGTATTATTAATATTGTTGGGAACTTCATTTGCGACACGCTTCACTTTTCCATCCTTATCTTTCTCCCCTTTTGGATCATCGATGTATTCAGTCTTTGTACCAAAAACAACTGGAATGGATAAGAATTTACAATACTTATCTAAAATCTCTTGAATTCTTTGCTTTTCTGAAAACTCTTTTGATTCTTCTGATATAAATAGTACGATATCCGTACCAATTTCTTTTTTCTTAATTTCCTCAATTGTATACTCAGGAGAGCCATTGCTTTCCCATTGTACAGCTTTTGCACCTTTTTTGTAGGACAAGGTCTTTATTTGCACTTTCTCTGCAACCATAAAAGAAGAATAGAAACCTAGACCAAAATGTCCAATAATCTGTTCTGCTCCTTCTTTTCCTTTGTACTTCTCTACAAACTCTTCAGCTCCAGAGAAAGCGATTTGATTGATATATTTATCAATTTCATCTTCTGTCATACCCAAACCATTATCTCTAATTGTAAGTGTATTTGCTTTTGTATCTAATATTACTTCAACCTTTTGATCTTCAACTGATCCTTTGAACTCTCCGTTTGAAGCGAAAAATTTTAATTTCTGACTCGCATCTGAAGCATTTGAAACCAATTCTCTTAAGAATATTTCATGGTCGGAATACAAGAATTTTTTAATGATTGGAAATATATTCTCCGTTTGCACATTAATTTGGCCGGTTTTCATTTTCTATGTTTTTTATAATTTGTTTATTCACACTCAATCTCTATGCCACCTGATTATATATGACAAAGTGTCTTAGATTTTAGACATTCTGACACAATACGACTCAATAATGATTATTTTAGCAAAAAAAACACCTTGAGTTTCTATTTCATTTTCCTATTTCTATTGTTTTCACTTGCTTTTAGACAGATGAGAATACTGAGGATTTCAGGTATTTTCGAATGGAGCTTAAGCTTTGCTTTCTCTTTAAAGGTGGTCATTGGTTTTTATTTTCTATACGTTTACACATCTGTATATGGAAGCGGTACACTAAGTGCTGATGCAGGAGCCTTTATAGAGGAAAGTGCGATGCTAAACTCGATCTTTTACGATTCTCCTTTAAACTATTTCAAGCTTCTTTTAGGCTCTGAGAGTGAAGGCGCACTAATGTATCAATACTTAGGCGAAACAAGTCATTGGGATTCTGGCGCACAAGCAATAACAAGTGATAATCGTAACATTCTTCGGGTACATAGTCTAATTCACTTTATTAGCTTTGGAAATTCTGGTATTCACATGTTGATAATGTGTTTCATTTCAACACTTGGATTAAAACAGTTATTTATAGCGCTTAAAGACCGGACGCTTATAAATAATAAATTGCTGTTTCTTTTGTTGTTGTTATTTCCAAGCTTGTTGTTTTGGACATCCGGTATTTTAAAAGAACCCTTAATGTTTCTTGGATTTGGTCTTATAGCAAGGGCGCTGTTATCGAATGATACTTTAAAATATAAATGGATTTTCGGATTTCTTGGCGCATTAATTTTATTAGGCATCAAACCTTATATTCTAATTGCAATGATACCTTCAATTTTATTCTTTCTTTTCTATCGGCTTTTCCTTACACGAAAAATCATCAAGTCAATTGCAGTACTTTCCGTTTTAGCTATCCTTACCCCACTTATTTTTCAAAAAACGACGGAAAAGGTTGTTCATTTATTCTCTCGGAAGCAGTTTGATTTCATCAATGTAGGCAAGGGAGGTATTCATGTGCAAGCGAAAGATAATTTCTACTTTTTTAACCCTAAACAAATCCACGAACTAAAAATAGCAAATGATTCCGTTTGGATTACAAAAAAAACTGATGCTCTAATCTTACAACATGGCTCCATGGAAGCGCCTGTTCCGGTGACGCTTCATCCGAATGATGAAAAATGGCCAATCTATTTTTACAATAAGCAGAGCTATGGCTTTATTGCATTAACACCTATCAATAATTCTCCTATTCAATTACTTAAAAATGTCCCCGAAGCATTGACTAATGCACTTTTTAGGCCATTCTTAAATGATCCTGGAAGTTGGTTAAAATACCCAGCTGTATTAGAAACTGTCTTCTTGTTTCTATTCTTTATTTATACTCTTTTAAGAAAGAAAAAACTAAGCCAAGATGAAATTGCAATTACTATTGGTATAGGCCTCTTTGTGCTTATCCTTTTACTAACAATTGGATGGGTAACTCCTGTTCTCGGCGCAATTGTTCGGTACCGAGTTCCTGCTTACATTGGAATACTAATAATCTCATTGGTCATTGTGGATAGCAAAAAAAAGAAAGATCATATTTCTCATTAAACTTTAAAAACTTACTATCTTTGTCGGATGATTTTAAATGAAGAAAATGCGTTACAAGTTGCTCAATATTTATTACAAATAAAAGCGATCAAGCTAAGTCCAAATGATCCCTTCACCTGGGCATCTGGTATAAAATCACCAATATATTGCGACAATAGAGTGACACTTTCTTACCCACAAATCAGAACTGCTATTCGTCAAGGATATTCAGAGTGTATCCTCGATTATTTTGGAAAACCAGATGTGATTGCAGGAGTTGCTACCGGAGGAATTGCCCAAGGTGCTCTTGTTGCCGAAGAACTTGGATTACCATTCATTTATATTCGAAGCGAAACCAAGGCGCATGGAATGGGGAATCAAATTGAAGGTTATTATGAAGAAGGGCAGAAAGTTGTGGTTATTGAAGATTTAATTTCTACTGGTGGAAGCAGTCTCAAAGCTATTGCGGCTCTAAGAGAAGTGAAATTAGATGTCCAAGGATTAATCGCTATTTTTACGTATGGATTTGATTTAGCGCATAGCAATTTCGCAAACGCTGAATGTCCATACATTACTCTTACTAATTACGATATTATGCTAAAGTCAGCACTAAAAAACAATTTGATTTCGACAGATGAATTAAAATCATTAGAAGCGTGGAGTAAGGACCCAAAAAAATGGAAAAAATAGCCTCATGATAATTGACAGTAATAAAGCTTCAGTAACAGCAAATCAGGAAGAAATTTGTACATTTCTAAAGGATGCGAACAACTTAATTCAACTCCTTCCAAAGGATAATATTACTGATTTCACATCTACAAATGATATGTGTTCATTCAAAGTGCAGGGAGGAATAACTATCTCGCTCATACAAGATGGTCAGGAAGGAAATGATAAATTGTTTTTAAAATCTGGAGAAAAATCGCCATTTCCATTTCGCTTGACAATTCACCTTACACAAAAAGAGTCAGAAACAGAGGGTTACATTCATTTTGATGGAGAAGTCAATATGTTTTTAAAAATGATGGTTGAAAAACCCCTCACAAACCTTTTCAACTACATGACGAACAAGTTAAAAGAGCACTTCACGAAATAAATTGGATCTCTTTTAGTGTGTACGTTTTCATCTCATTGCCTTTATTGATAAGTAATTCTCCCTTGTCTAATACATCCTTTATTACCCCTTCAAAATCGCCATCTTTATCCCGATATTTTGCAGAAACATTTAATCGATAAAGGTGGCTCATATAAAGCTTTCTCAGCTCTATCAACTCATTTCCATTAAATTCTTGAGACAATAAGTTAAAGCTTTCAATAAAACTGTACAATACATCAACTGGCTTTCTAGAAACACCTGAAGAAAGAAATAGACTTGTTGCCTCGAAGTTATTAAATTCTTGCTGATTAATATTCAATCCTACACCAATAATTGTATTTGAAATTAAAGTCCCAGCTATCTGATTTTCTATTAATACTCCCGCAATTTTTTGTTGTCCTACATAAATGTCATTTGGCCATTTTATAGAAGAGACTATACCGAATTTTTTCAGTAAATCAACAATAGCAACAGATACCAATTGTGTCAAAACAAAAACTCGATCAACTGACAGATTGACGTCTGAATAATATACAGAGAAAGTAAGATTTTCCCTAGGTTTAACATGCCATTCAGCGCCCCTCTGACCCTTGCCTTCGTTTTGATCATCTGCCATAATAACCGTTCCTGATTTAATTTCACCCTTTTCAATCAGATTGGCAACATAATTGTTCGTTGAATCAACAGATGTTAAACGGATAATTTTACAGCCTATTTTCATTGGTTATTTTTAACAATTGATGGTGGTAAAATTAAGCTTTTATTTAAATTTTAACATTAGCTTTACGCTGTTAAAAAATAATACATGAATAAAGTAACTTCACTAATAGATTCTAAGGCATTGTGCGATACAATAGTTGAAGGAATGCAAGAGAATAAAGCAAACGACATTGTTGTTCTTGACTTAAGAGAAATTGGAAGTGCCGTTTGTGATTTCTTCATAATTTGCTCTGGAGAATCATCAACACAAGTCGATGGTGTTTGCTCTTCAGTTGAAAAACGAACTAGAGAGGAAATCCATGAGAAAGTTTGGAGAATTGAAGGTAAGCAAAACAGTGAGTGGATATTGATGGACTATGTTAGTGTTGTAGCGCATATATTTCACAAAGATAAAAGAACATTTTTTGACTTAGAAGACTTATGGGCAGATGCTATTCGCACTGATATCCCTAATTTAAATTAGATTACAATGGTAGAAAAAAATAAAAAAAATAAAAAAAGTCCTTTTTCCATCTATTGGATTTATGGTCTAATTGGTATTGCATTTATTGGGATGAATTTATTTATGAATTCCAACTCAAATGCCAGTATTGAATACGTTGATACTTTTATTGAATTATCGGAAAAAAGCTATGTTCAAAATGTGGAAATGGTTAACCGTGTCCGTGTTGATTTTAGCTTAAATAAAGACGGTAAAGAATTTATACGTAATACAAACGACGCGCAGTATACAGAGATGAAAGAAATGCTCTTAAAAGGTAATCGTCTGGGAGGGAGAATCAAATATTCCGTTGATATTTTTGATGCAGGTTCTTTTTCAACACGAATAAACATACTAAATGATAAACTAAAAGCTGCAGGAAAAAACCCTGTGCAAATGATTCCAGTGACAGAAGTTGACTATATAGGGCAACTAGTTAGTTTTTTACTTCCTATTTTGATATTACTGGCAATCTTCATGTTCGTTATGCGACGAATGTCTGGAGGCGGCGCCGGTGGAGCTGGTGGGCAAATATTTAACATTGGTAAATCCAAAGCGAAATTATTTGAAAATGGAAAAACTACAAACACTAATTTCAATGATGTTGCTGGATTAGAAGAGGCAAAAGAAGAAGTTCAAGAGATTGTAGAATTTTTAAAGAACTCAAAAAAATATACAGATTTAGGTGCTAAAATACCAAAAGGAGCACTTTTAGTTGGACCTCCTGGAACTGGAAAGACATTGCTTGCTAAAGCTGTTGCTGGAGAAGCTGAGGTTCCATTCTTCTCTCTTTCGGGTTCTGATTTTGTTGAAATGTTTGTTGGAGTTGGTGCTTCTAGAGTACGTGATTTGTTCAAACAAGCAAAAGAAAAAGCACCTTCCATCATTTTTATTGATGAAATTGATGCGATAGGAAGAGCAAGAGGCAAAAATAACGGTATGGGCTCAAACGACGAACGTGAGAATACACTAAATCAACTTTTGACAGAGATGGATGGTTTTGGGACTAATTCTGGTGTGATCATCTTAGCTGCAACTAATAGAGCAGATGTTTTGGATAACGCGTTGACTAGAGCTGGTCGTTTTGATCGTCAAATATATGTTGACATGCCAGATCTAAATGAACGAAAAGAAATTTTTGAAGTTCATCTCAAGCCAATTAAATTAGAAAAATCAATGGACGTAGATTTCTTGGCAAAGCAAACCCCTGGATTCTCTGGAGCTGATATAGCTAATCTTTGCAACGAAGCTGCACTTATAGCTGCACGAAATAATAAGAAGGCGGTAGAAAAACAAGATTTCCTTGATGCTGTTGATCGTATTATTGGTGGATTAGAGAAAAAGAATAAAATCATTACGCCAAGCGAGAAAAAATCAATTGCGTATCATGAAGCTGGGCATGCTACCGTTTCATGGTTGTTAGAACATGCTAATCCATTGGTGAAAGTAACAATCGTTCCACGTGGGAAGTCTCTTGGTGCAGCATGGTACCTTCCTGAAGAAAGATCTATCACTACGACGGAACAAATCCTAGATGACATATGCAGTGCTCTTGGTGGAAGAGCTGCTGAAGAATTAATCTTTGGGAAAATAAGTACCGGTGCTTTAAGCGATTTAGAAAAGGTGACTAAACAAGCTTACGCCATGGTCTCTATTTATGGATTAAATGATAGAATTGGTAATATTTCATACTATGATCCAAATGGGAATCAGTTCACAAAACCTTATTCTGATGAAACTGCAAAAATAATTGATGAGGAAGTAAGTAAACTTATTGAAAAAGAATATGGCCGAGCACTTCAACTCTTAAAGCTTAATATAGAAAAACTTGAAAAACTTGCAGAAAAATTACTGGAGAAAGAGGTTATCTTTAAAGAAGATCTTGTAGATGTTTTTGGAAAGAGAAAATGGGATAAAGAAGAAATTATCGAAGATAAAAAAGCTGAAAAAACATCTGAAGAAGCTAAAAATTCTGATATTGAAAAAGAAAATCCTGCCACAGAAGACATTGAAGAATCAACTTCAAATGAAAAGAACATTCTAAAAAATGAAGCTATTCAAGAAAATAAAGCAAAAGTGGATGAGTCTTCGAATGAAGATATTACCTGAATCTAATTCAGTATTCATTCACCAAAGTATAGACGAATATTCAGCTCGAATTTTAAAAATGAAACTAGAAGCGAATGATGTCAATTCCTGGATTGTTGATGAACGAGATTCATCCTACAATGCGTTTGGTTATGTATATCTCTATGTCGCGAGTTCGGACGAAGAAAAAGCTAAACTTTTAATCTCTTCCGAAAATGAATAACATTTTAGTTCGTACACTTTCCGGTGGAGTCTTTGTTGCAATAATATTAATTCCCTTATTTCTTTCAAGAGAAATCGCAGCTGGTGTTTTTGGTGTTTTTATGGCATTAGGACTTATAGAGTTCTATAAATTATTTGATAAAACGGAGTCCTTTTCTATTGACTGGAAAACTGGATTAGTATATGGAATTATCAGCTACTGTATTTTCGCATTTAGTTTTTTCGGAGAATATTACTATACACAATGGATGCTGCTTATTCTAGCGCCTCTATTCTTTTTAATTGTCATCAAGGAATTGTGGCGAGAAAAGAAAAACCCTTTACTTAATGTCTCTATTCTTGGCTTTGGGATAATTTATGTGGTGCTACCATTTATTTTTATGCTCTTTTTTATACACGGCGACCCTAGTCATTTCCCGACTTTAGCTGGAATGTTTATATTAATTTGGATGAATGATACCTTCGCTTTTCTTTCAGGTAAATTCTTTGGAAAAACGAAATTAATTGAGCGTATTTCACCAAATAAAACTTGGGAAGGTGCAATTGGTGGTATTATTTTTACGCTACTAGCAGGAGTGATAATTGGCAGTTTATTTGACCCCGAAAAAATTGTTTTTTGGTCAATTTCTGCTGCAATAATTGCTCCCTGTGCAATTATAGGTGATTTACTTGAATCGCTTTTCAAGCGTAATGCAAATGTGAAAGATTCTGGTACAATAATGCCTGGTCATGGCGGTATTCTAGATCGATTTGATGCAACACTTTTTACAGCGCCATTTTTCTTAGTCTGGACGTTAATTTATATGTACTTTTGACCTTTAAAAGTTAAATTAATGACAATACATCGAGAAGGCTATGGAATCATTGCTATTTCCACGCTCATCCTAGGATCAATTCAAACAGGAAACTATTTTTTATATAAATATACAGACTGGCTATGGCTTTATTTATTGCTAAGTATTGGAGCTTTAGTAATGATATATTTGGTCATTCAATTTTTTAGAATTCCTAATCGAAAAGTAGTATTTAGTGAAAATGACATCCTCTGCCCTGCCGATGGAAAAATAGTGGTTATTGAAGAAGTTGAAGAAGGTGAATATTTTAATGATAAAAGAATTCAAATATCAATATTCATGTCACCATTGAATGTTCATGCAAATTACAATCCAATTTCCGGAATAATTAAGTATGTAAAGTACCACCCCGGACTTTTCTTGGTTGCATGGCACCCAAAGAGTAGTTCAGAGAATGAACGCTCTACCTTTGTGACAGAGCATAAGAATGGACAAGAAGTATTGTTCAGACAAATAGCAGGTGCGGTCGCTAGACGAATTTGTTATTACGTAGCAACAAAACAAAGTGTAACGACAGGTGAAGAATTTGGTTTTATTAAATTTGGATCTCGTATCGACCTCCTTTTACCTTTAGATGCCAAAATAAATGTTAAAATTGGCGATAGAGTTCAAAGTCGTATCACAAAAATTGGCGAACTAAAGTAATTTTGCCTAAATTGTACTAAATTAAAACTAAAACGATGAAAAAAATATTTATAGCATTGTCTTTAATGATGTTTGTTGGAACAGTTGGAACTACTGTTTACGCTGCATCTAACGATGTTCAAACTGAAATCAGCAAAGACGACGATAAGAAGAAAAAAAGAAAGAAGAAAAACAAGAAAAACAAAAAGTGTAGTACTGAAAAGAAAGCTTGCTCTACAAAGTCAGCTGAAAAATCTTGTTGTTCTAAGAAAAAGTAGTAATCCTTTTTCAATACATTTAAACCGCTTTTATCATTGATATAAGTGGTTTTTTAATTCAATACTATTCCAATTGGACAGTGATCAGAACCTTTAACTTCATTTAGAATAAATGCATCTGAAATTTGACTAATTAGAGTTTCCGAAGTTAACGCGTAATCTATTCTCCAACCAACATTCCTATCTCTAGCTCCGCCGCGATAGCTCCACCAAGAATATTTGGTCACTCCTTCATTCTTGAACCTGAAGCTGTCAATTAAACCCTGGTTTGTATAGTTGTCCAATCCATCAATTTCTTCTTGCATATAACCTGCTGATTTATTGTAGTTAGGCTTTGGACGAGCAAGATCAATGTCCTTGTGTGCGACGTTAAAGTCACCTAGAACAATAACTGGTTTTTGCTTTTCTAGTGATTTGATAAATTCCAAAAAATCTGCATCCCACTTTTGACGGTATTCTAATCTTCTTAAATCATTACCTGAGTTAGGAACATATACAGAAATAACGAAATAAAATTCAAATTCGGCACAAGTTACACGCCCTTCCTTATCATGCTCATCTATACCAATACCGTAAGTGACATTGATTGGTTTCTTTTTAGAGAAAAGTGCCGTCCCAGAATAACCCTTCTTTTCAGCTTCATTTGCATACAAATGATACTCCGAAAGTTTATCTTTAACTGTGTCTTTAACTTGATCTACTGTCGCTTTAGTCTCTTGCAAGCAAATAACGTCAGCTCCAACAGTAACCATATCTTCAAAGAAGTTCTTTTTTGATATTGCTCTAATTCCATTTACATTAAAAGAAATCAATTTCATATTCACTATTTTAATTTTTTTATCAAACATAAAAAAAGTGTTTGAATATTCGTTCATTATAGTTTATAAAATATAGGCTCAGAATACAATTCAATTGGTAATTCTGTCTTATATTTACATCGATTTGAAAGTAGACGCACAAACGATAGAAGATTTAGAATTCTCCACCATACGGCATTGGTTGAGTGAATTTTGTATATCAGAAACTGCTAAAAACAGATTACTGCAACTCTCCCCTAGCGCTAACAGAGAATTCGTTCTTAAAGATTTAAACAAACTAAATGAGTTGGTTCAAATCAGAAAAGAAGGCGAGACTTTTCCCGTAATTCAATTCGAAGAGTTAATTGAAGAATTGAAGCTACTTCCAATAGAAAATTCTAGTATTCAATTGGAAGGGTTTATGCGTATTCATACAGCTTCTATTTTGGTCAATCAATTGATTTACTTCTTCGACAAACGAGAAAAGGAATACCCATTGTTAAGCGAATCAATATCAGAAGTCTATTACACAAAAGAAATTATTGACTCTATTGAAAAGGTTTTTGACAATCACGGCAACATTAAAGACGATGCTTCAGATAAGCTGCTTGAAATTCGACTCAAGATTAAATCAATCAAGAAACAGATAAATCGTAATTTTGACAAAGAAGTTCGGAAACTATTAAAGGATAATATTCTTGGAGATACGAAAGAAACTTTCATCAACGAACGTAGAGTATTAACTGTTCTTGCTAATCACAAAAGAAAAATACCAGGTACAATTGTAGGTTCAAGTAAAACAGGTAATTACACGTATATTGAACCTTTCATTAATGTTAGCCTCAATAATGAGTTTGAATTACTTATGGACGACGAGCGTAAAGAAATTTTCCGAATACTACAATTATTAAAAATTGAACTTCAGAATCAATTCGGATTAATAAAATCATATCAAGATATATTAACAGAATTTGATTTTATCAACGCCAAGTGTCGCTTTTCAATTGAATTAGATTGTTGTTTACCTTCAATTCAAGAAGATCTTGAAATTGAATTAACCGCTGCTTATCACCCTATATTATTAAGAAATAATAAAGCGCAAAAAAAACCAACCCTTCCACAGCGAGTTGATATGGACAAGTTTTCAAGGATGCTAGTCATATCTGGGCCAAATGCAGGAGGAAAAAGTATAACACTGAAGTCAATTGGGCTTCTTCAATTAATGATTCAATCCGGAATTCTTGTTCCTGTACATCCAAATAGTAAGATGTGCATTTTTCAAAAAATATTTAGCGATATAGGAGATAATCAATCAATTGAGAATGAATTAAGTACCTATTCGTACCGTTTAAAACGTATGAATTACTTTCTAGAAGAAGCAAATAAAAAGACGCTATTTCTATTGGATGAATTTGGAACAGGCTCTGACCCTGACTTAGGTGGTGCATTAGCTGAAGTTATCTTTGAGAGTCTTTATAATAAGAAAAGTTATGCGGTAATCACTACTCATTACAATAATATTAAATTAAAGGCTGATCAATTAAAGAATGCAGTGAACGGTTGTATGTTATTTGACACCGAGACACTCGCCCCTAAGTTTGAATTTTCTCATGGTCAACCTGGATCTTCATTTACTTTTGAAGTTGCTAAGATAAATGGCATTCCAGATGAATTGATTGAGCTTGCAAAAGGCAGATTGAGTGAAAATAAGGTCAAAATGGATCGATTGCTGAATGAATTACAAAAAGAGAAGTCTTATTTAAATAAACTCAACAAAGAGCATATCATAGCCCAAGATCTAGCGCAAGAAGCTTTAATTAATTACACCGAAAGAAAAGAATATTACGATTATAAGTTGAAAGGGATTCGTGAAAACTCTGAGGACAATCAACACTTCATTAACGCTGGTAAAAAACTTCTTTCCTACGTGTCCAAATACAATCTAAACACTAAGAAAAAGGTCATCAACAATAATCTTCTTGAAGAAATCAGAAAGTACTTAGCTGTTGAAAAAACTAAAGTTACCTCTGTTCAAGAGAAAGGAAAGCTCAAAAAGATAAACAACTCCAAAAATTCTAAGCAAAAAACAAATTCAATCAAGACGAATGATAGTCACGGAAGGGATAAAATTAAATTAGACTCCCGTGTTAAATTAATTGCTACAAAACAAATTGGAACAGTTGAAGAGATTAAGGGTGAGAATGTCGTGGTGTCTTTTGGATTTGCTAGAATGAAGGTTAAATTAAATAAACTCGCATTTGTAAGCTAGAAAAAACAAACAAGGTTGTTCACTTCAACCTGATTCTGATCACATCAATTGTTTTTTCATTCGCAACAGCGAGTCTACCGATTTTCAAGTTAGGCATCCAATGAATATTGACATCATCCTTAACAACTAAAGCCTCTTTTTTACTATCTGGGCTCAACTTAGCATCTTTCACAACATCAGAAACTAGCTGAGACCCCTTCATACCTATTGATTTAATTCGATCACCAATAACTGGTTTACAAATCATTAATTCACCGATTATTTTGGATTTGTCTAAATATATTTCAGATTTGTTAAAACTCGAGGGTATTTCCTCTACATCTTCAATAATCAATGACTGGGAACTAGTGGATTGTGATTTTTCGATAAAATAAAAGGCATCATTGAAAATTTCAACATGATCAAACAATGTCTTTTCGGTTTGAGCTAGTATTACTTGTTTACCTTTATCTAAAGATAACAGATGTTCTAACTCTACTACTTTTGTCGATGGCTGCCCAAGTTGTCTACAGAATTCATTCTTTTCGAGTTCATCCAATAAAGAAAACACAGTTGTTTTTAATTGCTGGTTTTTGTTGATTTTGATTATCAATGGAATGATCTTCACTTCCAATTCCTTCTGCTTCTTCTGAAATTGCTTAATTAACAGTAAAGTACTTTCCTTAATTCCATCAATTTCTCCACTGAGGAAGGGTAGTATTTCGTTTCTTAAGAAATTTCTCCTGTACTTATTTGAATCATTTGAAATATCCTCCCTCCAGTCAATTCCTTCATTCTTTGCGAAAGTATAAATCTCACTTTTTGTAAAACTCAGCAGAGGTCTAATTATTCCATATTTTTCTTGTAGCATACAAGAAAGTCCCATCACGCCAGATTTTCGCGCCAAATTCATAAAAAATGTTTCAATCTGATCACCTTGATGATGCGCTAATGCAATTAATACATCCGGATTAATTAACTCTCTGAACCATTTGTATCGGTAATTACGCGCCAACTCTTGCAAATTACCTCCATCATTCAATCTTTCGGCCAAATCAATTGTTCGCTTTTCGAAAGGAACATCAATTTCAAGACAAAAACGCTCAATAAATTGAGCATCTTTATCAGAGTCATCTCCTCTTAATTGATAATTGACATGGATTGCTTCAACGTTAAAATTTATTTTTTTCAAGGCGTATAATAGAACCGTTGAGTCAACTCCACCACTGCAGGCAACAATGATTTTTTTCGAACGAAATTCGCCCCAACTTCTATCAAGATATGACTCTAACTTATTCATTCATTTTGTCTAAGATCACTTTTACTTTTACAAGACACTCCTCATATTCACTTTCAGCACTTGAATCAATTGTAATGGCACCTCCAACCGCGCATGATAAATAATTCTCCTTACTGTTGTATACGAGACTTCGGATAATAACATTAAAATCCAAATCACCATTTGGTGCTCGGTAGCCAATAGAGCCAGAATAAATACCTCGCTTAAAGTCCTCGTGTTTTTCAATCAGCTCCATAGCGCTAATTTTTGGGGCTCCTGTCATTGATCCCATAGGAAAAGTTGCCTCAATTATTTGAGAAAATTTAATTTCCTCATCCAAATCACAAGAAATGGAAGAAATCATCTGGTGTACTGTTTCAAAAGAATATATCTCAAGTAATTCATCTACATGGACACTGTTCTTTTTTGCAATTTTCGAAAAATCATTTCGGACCAAATCAACAATCATTATGTTCTCTGCCCTCTCTTTTTTATCTTCCTTTAATTCCCTTTTAAGCCTTTCATCTTCTTCTTTTGATTCTCCTCGTTTTCGAGTTCCTTTAATCGGAGAGGACACCAAGTGATTTTTTTCTTTCCTTATATAGCTTTCTGGGCTACCACTAAAAATGGTAAACTCCTCAATCGAAAACAAACTTGAATAGGGTGCTTTTGTAATTTTATTTAGCTTATTGTAAACATCTAAGGGATTATCAATAGTCACATTCTCAGCAAAATATTCTTGGCAATAGTTGACTTCGTAGATATTACCTTGTTTAATCTCATGCTTTAACTCATTCACATGCTTAAGATACTTTTCCTTCAATGTTCGTGGCGAGAAATTACAATTCAACGATGGAAAAGAAGTCTTCTTTGCAGAAAGAAAAAAGTCTTCTATAAAAGTTTTACTCTCTACAGAAGGTGTTCCGAATAAATACCTCATATTCTCATCCTCCACTCGAATAACATACTTTGGTGCCCATAGTATCACTTTTGGAAAGTGCATTCTATCTGTATTCCTAGATTCCAATTCCTCTAAATCATTCTTTAGGTCATAAGACAATGCCATAAAAACATACGCTTTAGAATGGGCTTCAATAAAATCATCAATTTGCTCTATACAGTCAACGCTAATTAAAGACAACATTGGCCCTTCCCCGAACGCTAAAATCGCGGAACCATTATTACTATTGAGATATGCAACAGGAAAACTGAACATCCTACAAAGATAATGATGCTATTTAATTTTAGTTCATTCTTCGATAAAATCAACATTGTTCACAATTACAATTAAAAACTTATCTTTCGAATTATATGATATACCGCTTCTTAAAAATATTAATAGGCATAGGCCTAAAGTTGTACTACAAAGAAATACATGTATCTAACATTAAAGGGCTAAATCATATTGGTCCTAGGATAATTATCGCGAATCATCCTCATACATTAATGGATGGGTGGATCTTAGGAAGTGCATTTAAGAAGCCTATCTACTTTATGGCAAAAGGTACTTTTTTTAACACCAAATTGAAGTCTCTATTCTTAAAAAGCCTTGGTTTAATTCCAATAAATCGAGCGATCGAACAAAAAACAAAAGGTGTTGACAATGCTAATTCGTTTGAAGCTTGTTATCAACTATTGGAAGAAGGTAAAACCTTGATTATTTTTCCTGAAGGGAATAGTTTTTCAGAAAGAATATTACGCGAATTAAAATCTGGAGCGGCAAGAATTGCTTTGGAGTCAGAGCGACGTAACAATGGTGAATTGGATTTAAAGGTCATTCCTATTGGTCTAACATATATCCAAGCAGAAAAGTTTAGAAGCTCTGTACTTGTCAATGTCGGAGAACCTATAACGCCTGCATCCTATTTGAAGGACTACATAGAGCATCAACAAAAGACTTCAAAAGAATTGACGGTTCAATTTAGAGCTGGACTTGAAAAATTACTAGTTGGTTCAATATCATCTGACCACGAAGAATTTGTTGATGAAATCGTTGAGCTTCTGTCTTCAAAGTACGATAAATCAGATGAAAAAGGAGTGAAAAGAGACATGAGCTTATTCAAGAAAATGTATTCCAACATAAATGCGATTCGAATTAATGATCATGCCAAATATCTTGAAATTACGGTTCTTTTCAATCGAATAAAACTCCAATTGCATCGGCTTGATATCAAAACTGATTTTTTAGACCGAAATTATAAACACTTTGCGTTTATTCGCCAATTGATTTTCTCAATTGTATATCTAATTATTGGTTTTCCATTTTTCATTATCGGCAGCGCTCACAACATTATACCATTTAAATTGACCGATTTTGTGATTCCCAAAATGGTGAAAGAAATGGAATATTTTGCTCCAATTGCTTTACTTATTGGACTCGTCTTGTACCCCCTTAATTACTTTGGTATCCTTTTCCTTATGGAGCAATTTATCAATTTATCTTTTGGAGTGAAATTCGTATATTTTTTCTTGATGCCAACGTTTGGTTTGTTTTCCTATTACTTCTACTATTACATCATGCATATTTCGCTTAAAGCTAATTTCATTTATCTCATGCGAAATCAGAAAGAAAAAGTTAAGTTGATAAAAAAAGATCGGGAGTTATTGCGGGATTTGATTTTTAACGGCAACAATTCAATTTAGGCGTTAGAAAAAAAAGAATACAAGATTTAATTATATTCTAGCCCTATTTTTCCAGTCATTTTATAGATTTCAAGAAATGTATCCATTTTATTGAACAAGTTCTCATAATGCTGAATCATAGTATTTTGATAATTGTTTTGAAACGATGCTAAGTCAATAGAGTTAATTGAACCAATATCAAACCTTTTCTCTGCCAAATCGAATGCCTTTTGAGCGTAAACCATATTTTCTTGAGAGATATCCACCAATTGTTTTCGTACCGCATAAAGTTCGATTAAATTTCGCAAGCTTGCAGAAAGGGTTTGGCTCATATTAACTATATTCAACTCTGCAATTTCTTCCTGTATTTTTGAAACTTCAACCGCTCTTTTATTCTTCCAATTATTAAACAGTGTATAGCTTAAATTTAAATTGCCATAATAAGTTAAGTTCTGAGTTTTCAAATCTAAGGTGTTGTCTTTAATCTCTCTTAACCTTGACCAACTTGGATTCGCACCTGCTTGAAAACTCAACACAGGATAAAGAAAAGATCTTCTTAATGACGTGTTTGATCGTTGTAACTCAAGGCCAATATATTGATTTTTTAAATTTTGATTGTTTGCTAACATGTCATTTTGTGCTGTTTCAAAATTTACATCTGCTACTACTTCATCAATTTTATCTAACATGGAATAGCCTTCTTTAACATAAACCGTATCGTTCATAATAATACCCAAATTTCTAATCGAATTGGAATAAGAAACTTCTTGCATTAATAAATTTGCACTATCAGTTAAATATTGATTTTTAAACTGAAGCAGCTCCAAAGAATTAGAATTACTGTACTTTTCTTTCAATTCATAATACGAAAAACGTTTTCTAGAAAGGCTTAACACAGACTTAAACAACTCTCGTCGACTATCCTGTAATTGTGCCGTATAATAAGCTTTAAGAACATCTTGAATTGTCGATTCGATAACTGCTATACTATTATTTGCACTCTGCTCTTCTAACTGTTCAAGGCGTTGTTTGGAAATCCTTACAGCAAATCCACTAAACAAATTCCAATTAAGACCAATAGAAGGAGCAATACTCTGTGATAGAATAATTCCCGGAATAAAAGTAAACGGGTTATTTGTGTTGTCTTGAATTGAATTCCCATTGACCGCAGATAACGTTACTGTAGGAAATAATCCTGCCTCTGACCATTTATTATTCTTTTCACTAATTAGCAGTTGTTTATTTGCAATTTCAATTTGATAATTATTCTCCAAAGCAATAAATACTGCTTCTTTTGCTGTCAATTCATGCTGAGCATTTGACAAATTTGAAAACAGCATGCACAGAACAGCAAAAACAGTAGATAAAAGTTTAATTTTCAAATTCATGTTTATTGTCAATTAATTTTATTGCAGGTTCAACTAGTTTAGGGTTCACATCTCTTTCTCCATGAATTAAAAAGCGATAGTTGCGTTTCACTCCATTCCAAAACAAGATTGCTGAAGGATAGAAAAAGAGAATAAACAATGTCCCAAAGAGTACTCCAAATGCAATAGAAACAGCCATTGGGATAAGAAATTGTGCTTGCATGCTTTTCTCTGATATTATAGGTAGGAGCCCTGCCACAGTTGTTAAAGATGTCAGAATAATAGGCCTAAATCTCGAAGTTGCGGCATTAATAGCTGCCGTTTTAATAGATTCACCATCCTTCAATAAATCGTTGTAACGGTCTAAAAACACAATCGCGTCGTTGATCAGAACACCAGTTAAACCAATCATACCAAAGACGCTCAATATCGATACAGGGATGCCAACCAAGCCATGACCCAGAATAGCTCCGGCAATACCTGCTGGAATAACTAACATGATTAAAAATGCACTACTCAAACTATTAAAATGTAAGGTAAGAATAACAAACATTATTGCGATCCCAATTCCACCAACGGCCTTCATTGAGCTACTTGTTTTTTCACTTCGTTCAGCTTGCCCTAAACGCTTAAATGTTACATCAGAATAAGTTTGTTTTAAAATAGGAAATAATGAGTCTGCAATAACGCCATTAATATCTCCAACTTTATCAGGGTCTTCACACTCAGCATCGAGACGTATTATTCGTTGTCCATCTTTTCTTCTTAGATTTTCTGGCGCTCGACCAATTTCAAAATCACAAATTTCTTGCAAAGAAACAGCTATTCCCTGTGCCGTTTTTATTCTCATCTTCTCCAAATCAAGAAGAGAATTTCTATCTTCAATTGGATACCTCACCCAAATTCTAACTTCATCTGTACCAATAATTACACGCTGAGCCTCTTGTCCAAAAAAGCCAGCCCTCACTTGTCTTAAAACTTCACTTTGATTCAACCCATAAATTTCTGCTTCAGGACGGATGGTCAGATACACTTCATTCTTACCCATTGGCATGTTATCCTTAATATTAAAAACACCTTCCATGTTTTGGAGTTGACCCCCTAATAGATCGCGTGCATTCGATAAACTCACATCATTTGATGATGTAATACCAATCTCAATTTCTTTCCCAAATCGATTAAATCCTCCAACATATGTATTCTGAGCAAGTTTCCCATTATCAGTTTCATCAAGACGTCGTACGATTCGATTCATTAGTGTGTCAACTGGAGTTTCAGAATTTTCTCCGTTAAAAAACACTTGCAACATAGATGCATGATTACCGCCTTGTCCAATATTCATTGCGAAACCAATATTACTAGAGAAATATGTCAAAAGAGAATCTCCCGTCTCCTCAATAATCCTATCATTCTCTTCGAATAATATTTTAGTTGCTGAGGTTATAAACTCTTCTGATTTCGACTTACTATCACCGGGCTTATAAACAGCTTCAATTGTAAAAAAATCTGGTTGAATATCAGGAAAAAAAGTTGTTCCTATTATACCTGAAACAGTCATTGCGATAATACCTATCGTAAAAATAAGAGGGAAAAGAAATCCAGCTCTGTACCATTTCAACTTAGTCCCAACTATGTTAGAGACGGCTATAATAAACCAGTTGTCTCTAACATACTTTATACCGTTATCTGCGCCACCCAAAACAATTCGCTCTGCTTTAGAATTTGAAAAACCTCCAAAGAACAATAAAACTCCAAAAATGATTAAAGTAAAAGGCAACAAAGACATGCCAAAGTTAGCATCCTGAACAAAAAATCGAGTTCCAATGAAAACAACAACAATCCCAATAATCATCAATAACATACCTTTCTTGATTGTATATTTAGGTGTCTTTGGCTCTCCAAGTACACGTTTATGTCCTAAATGAGCTGGTAGAATAATAAAAGCTTCGAAAAGAGAGAATGCAAGACAGGAAATAACCACGAAGGCCATTTCTCTCATCATTTCCATTCCTTCAACAAAAAGCAAAATTGAAAATGCAACAATAGTTGTTAATACAGATGTAAAAACAGAGGGGAGAACTTCCATTGTGCCGTCCAATGCAGCTTTGTGAGCAGATTTTCCTTTCTCAAAATGCGTGTATATATTTTCTGCAATTACAATTCCGTCGTCAACAAGAATTCCTACTACTAATATCATCCCGAAAAGAGAAATCATATTGATAGACATGCCATACATAGTACCAAAAATAAACATCCCTAAAAAAGAGAAAGGAATTCCAAATGCAACCCAAGCAGATAATTTCAAATTCAAAAAGAGGCCTAAAAACAAGAGAACTAATATTAATCCCATTAAGCCGTTTCTAGAAAGCAATTCTACACGCTGATTAAGCATTTCATTAAATTCATAAAAAATACTAAACTCAAAATCTGGATTTTTCTTGTTGAATTTTTCTTTATAGACATAGAGTGCATCCGTGATTTTTGCAATATCCTGGTCTACCGTTTTTTCAATTTGAAATGAAACAGCAGGTTTTCCGTTGTACTTTGCTTCTTGCGAACTCTCAGAATATCCAAGCTTCACATCTGCAACATCACCAATTGTAATCTGCCCTCCGCTTGGCATTGTTCTTAGTAAGATCTTAGCAATGTCAGCTTCGGATGTACCTCTGTTATTCGAGCGAATATTCATTTCTTCAACACCTCCTCGAATTACTCCAGTTGTTATATCAATGTTGTTTGAACCAATCGCCAAAGCGAGTTCCTGCATAGAAATATTGTACCTCAATAAATCTTGCTCTCTTATATTTATGCTAATTTCTTTCTCTGGAAAACCATTTTTAGAGATTTGAGTAATTTCTTTTGAATTAAGAAGGTCACGTTCAACTTTTAATGCCAAATCTGTCAAGTCTGTAATCGGCAAGGCTTTATCTTTAGCCGATATTCCAACAAACGCTACAACGCTAGACATCCCGCCTGTTTGCTGTTTGATTACTGTTGGTTGTTCTGCTCCTGCTGGAAAGGAATTAATTGAATTTACTGAATTCTCAATTTTGCCTAAAAGTTCATCAATATCTGTATCAACATACGCTTTTATGGTTACTTGTGAAAAATTCTCTGATGAAGTCGAATTAATTTCTTCTATACCATCCAATCCCTTAACAGCTTGTTCGATATGGATG
>CAJQQA010000168.1 GCA_905480355.1 uncultured Flavobacteriales bacterium
AGTGTTTTTTCCACTCTTTCTAAAAGTATATCTGCTACTTCTTGTTTCAACTCTTTGTACGCATCACCACGGATATATTCTCCATTTTCACCGAGTTCGGTCTTCCAATAATCAAACTGCTCAATGAAACCAGGGATAAAAATTGTAATCGTTCCACCATCTTCTGGAGCGAGTGTCTTGTCACGCGTAGAAGATGCTAAAATGTGCATTCCACTCGTATGTGGATCTCCACTTCCATGCTCTTCTCTGGAAACATCATCCCTTCCGAGGTAAATAATTTCTTCTCCAAAGCCCAAGCTTTCAGCCGTACAATCCAAGGCAATAGATAACGTTATCGCGGAAGCATACAATTCAGCATTCTTCAAATTGGCGAGCATTTTATCTGAAGCAATACCCTTTGGAAGCATCTTTTCATAGAGTGCTTCAACATCGCACGCGGCTATTACATGACGACTATTTACCGTGTAGCTTTCTCCTTTATGTGTGAATTGCACGCCTCTTGCCTCACCTGCATCTCCTATTAGAATCTGATCTACTTTCGATTGAAAAAAGATGTCATTGCCATATGATTGCGTTACATGTGTTAACCACTCTGCAAAGGATTGACTTCCACCTTCAGGCGGAGTTTGAAAATCGCCAATATGGGCCCATGAAATTGGAATAAGGCAAGACAACAAATCTGGCTCCGCTGCGAAAATGCTTAGTAATTTTTCATCTTTAAAATATTTGGCTAACCCTTTTTTTATCCCCTCATCGCCGTGATAGCTAATGTGTGGAATAAATGGTAGTGCGAACCTGAGCATTTTGATTCCGTGAAATGCCTTCTCCATCAAACTCATGGTCTGCATGGTTCTGCTGACATCCGAAAAATTTGCAAACGACTTACCAATTCGTTTTGCATGCTTAAAGAATTTTCGAATTCCCTTTTCCTCATGTGGGAAATCTGCTATTAAGGTATTCATCAACTCATCAACGTCCTTGGTAACGACATAGTCCATGTCACCAACTCGGAAACGTCTAATTTTGATTTGATCTTTTGCTTTTGGGTAGTCGCTTCCAATAATTTTGAATGCACTTGTTACGAGGCCATTTTCACCACACTGATTTAACCAATGAATTGCCGAATCGAATCGGTAGTCTTTTCTTCGGAAGCCAGCAACGTAACCGCCTGGTCTTGCATCCATCTCCACTACACATACGCTAAACCCAAATCGGCTGAACAAAGCTGCTGATGTCAATCCGCTAACCCCTCCACCAATGATGACAACGTCGTATTTCTCCTTAACTTCTAATTTCTGCATTTCGAAAATTCGAGGAAAGATACTAAAAGGTAGCTCAAATAGACTTTTGAAACTGGGATTATTCTGATTTGATTAACTCTTATTGACAGATCGCTGTCTTGAATTTGTATCGCGCTCGGGAAGCTCATCAAATGTCTAAGCGAAATTTCTTTTTCCCATTTCGGGAATATTGATTAACTCCTCATTTTTCTCGTCCTTTTGGAACTTTTCTTTCTTCCAGCATATCCATATAGAGATCCTCAACATGCTCACGAGCCCACTTAAATTTTCTTAAAAACTTTAGGCTTACTTTCATAGTAGGGTTGTGCTTGAAACAGAGAATATTAACTTCGTCTGCCAGGTATTTCCACCCATAATGTTCCACTAGACTTTCTAATATCTCGACTAGTTTCACCCCATGCAAAGGATGATCGAGTTGTTCTTGGGTAGCTTGTCTCCTGATTTTTTTAGCTGGCTTTTTCTCATCCTCCTTCGTTTTCGGTGTATTCGTGGGCTTATTCTCGTGATTATTTTCTGTGTCCATTGTTGGCGTGAAATTTAATTCCCTTTTTCAGTATTGCTTACGTGTAAGTAAAATTAGCCATTTATGGCGAACAGCTTCGCTGTGAATTTTACTTTTTGTTGTAGCCAGTTTTAAAATTAATATTTTTCATACACGAGCTGTTCCGTACTCAATAACTCCCCATTTAAATTAAAAGTTTCGACTCTTTCGAGTAAACCATCAGCATCATAGTAATATTTTAAAAGCTCTTTTACGATACCGAATCCTTCTCTTGTGCGTTCTGCTCTTTCAATCTTTCCATTTATTGAATAAGTGTATAAATAAGTTGTGTTTTCTGGAAATCCAGATCTGACTTCTTCAATTAATTGATTGCCCTCATTGTACTTCGCGGTCCATTTAGAAGTTCTATTTCCGCATGCCGCGACTCCGGGTTGTAAGCCTAAGCTAATTTCCATTAGATTTCCTTGAGCATCATACTTATAATTTTCAATGTCACTGAGACCTTCATACCTAATTAAAATTTCAGAGTCATACGAGAAATGGATTTTTTTCGAGTACGTTGTATTTTTCAGGATATTATCTTGATCATAAATGATACCATCACTCCTATTTATTGTAATCGTTTCCAAAAGCCCATTTGAGGAATGGTAGTAACTATCTATTTGAAAAGTGTCATTCTGAAAAACGTGATATGAGGATAATAATTCAAGGTCTTCCCCATACTTGTGATTTATCCAAATACAACATTCCCAACTATCATATTTTTCATGAATAATATTACCCAAAGTATCGAATTGCTCGTTAAAATTGCCCCAATCATTTATGTATGTGATAGATTTAATCTTGTTAGATTTTACAGTTGCTAAGTCAACTCGTTCAAGCAATATTCTTTCGCTCAACTTCTGACAGAAAGAATTATTAATCCCAACAATGGTAAGTAATATTATGAGTAAGTGTTTTTTCATTTAATTGGCTACAACGTTTTGGCTAAACTGCGTTTTAATGCAGTTTAGGTTTTGTTGTAGCAAGTAATACTAATATATATCTATTTAAATTAATCATCTATTGTTGTAGGTTTTGATTTATTTTTTGATCGAAACGCAATAGCCATAAACGACAGAAAGAATCCAATACACAGGTAGACGAAACTATCTTGGATAATTGAATATAATGTTGTGACACCTGTGGTAGGTAGTTGTGAATACATGATTTTATCATTATCGTCAAAACTGCTCATTTGTGAAACCATTTCACCGTATGGTGTAATTGCTGCAGAAAGCCCAA
The DNA here is from genome assembly GCA_905480355.1 of uncultured Flavobacteriales bacterium. Lineage (GTDB taxonomy): Bacteria > Bacteroidota > Bacteroidia > Flavobacteriales_D > Crocinitomicaceae > UBA4466. Next base: position 3,088 of record CAJQQA010000168.1, read on the forward strand.
AACGCGTTGAACGAAGAACCGAGTGGCCTTGCTCAACTGCTCTAAAGGCTGCCATTTCTGTATGAACAGGGTCAATGCCTCTCCAATCACTTGACGGAAGAATAACCATATCTGCTCCTAATTCACCATATCCTTTTGCCAGATACGGAAAATCATAATCATAGCAAATTGCGGCTGCAACTTTTGTTCCTTTTATATCAGCAACTTTTAAAGGTGATTTTCCCTGCACAGCTGGTTCTCCTGGTACGGGTTGATGCTTGAGATATGTATGAGTAATGTTTCCTGACGAATCGATAAACTGGTACTTATTCTCATACCTTAAGGGAGTTTGCGAAATGGGTAACACATAAGAAGCGACCAAAGTGATATTGAGTTCAGCGGCTAATTCTCTGATGGAGTTAATCCATTCATTCTCATCTTCAGGCATAATAAATATGGCAGCTTCGGTCCATGATATTATTTTAGCACCACCGTTTGCTGCAGTTCTGGTTCGTTTAAATAATTCAGTTTTAACCTGTTCATTTCTTTCCTTAGTTGGCAATGGTAAACCACTTGCTTTCGAGTCTGTTCCAACTGCGGCAACAGTTATAGTGTCAATACCATTAGCTTTGCTCATGTCGTAACGGATGGAGCCAAAAGCAATTAAAAGGAATAGCATAATTAGCGGGAGCTGAAATGTTGAAATAGAGGTTTTTCTTTTGATAATGATATTAGCAATAGAGGCATTAACCCAATAAATCAGAAAGCTTAGACCGGCCAACCCAAACAAAGATACTGTTTGAATAAGTGATACATTATCGTGCATGGTATATGCAGCTACTCCCCAACTCGCAAGAGGTGTAAAGGTGTATTGAATCCATTCCATAATAACCATGATGACAGGAAATAGAAACAGTGCATATTTCTGATTTTTAAATTTGCTCCAGATCAAGTATCCCGGTAGGTGAAACAAACTAATTGGGATCGAGTAGAGAAAGACCAGCACCAATGGAATTGGATCGCTAATAATCTTCGTTACAACAAAGGACCACGCCATAACCAAGGCGAGAAAAAATGTTAATCTTGACTTCCAACCTTGTGTGAGACTTAGGTAAATTAAAAATGGAACACTTGAAACCCAAGCCATGACTTCAATACTAAAGGTCATGTGAGTAAGGGCCATGGTAACTACTCCAATTGCGAGATACCAAAGTGGATTAATATTATTTACATTAAATCCATGTGCGAGGGCGCTTGATAAATTTTTCATCTTTCTTTGTTTTAAGTTCACTACAAAGATTGATGATGTTGATTTCAATTCCATTAACATTTGTTAAAGGATGAAATTTTACTCCCTGAGTTCTCTACGAAGCCTACTTAAGGAAATATTTGTAATTCCTAGATAGGAGGCAATATCAACATGTGAGATCAGATTTTCCAGAAAGTGATATTTTTCTCTAACGATTAGCATATGGCGCGTTTTAATGCGCTATATACATTGTTAGCTACTTTTATTGGAGGGGATTTTCATTGTCTTTTTTGCTTTCTTTTTTCATTAAGGAGCTTCCAAC
>CAJQQA010000169.1 GCA_905480355.1 uncultured Flavobacteriales bacterium
GACAAAGAAGGAAATTGATCAAGTGCTAGGAACCGATGCTGTCGTCTTTAATGCTTATTATGATGTCAGTTCTATCGGGAATTGGGAGCATGGTAAAAATGTTTTGAAACGCAGTTCCAGTGAAGATAAGATTGCTAGAAAATTCGATATGACTGTTATCGAATTGGAGGCTTCAATAAGTAAATCGAAAAAGCTACTTCTTAAAAACCGGAGTATTCGCGTTCGGCCAGGATTAGATGATAAGATTTTGACTTCTTGGAATGCGTTAATGATTACTGCTTATTCGGATGCTTATCGAGTTTTTGGGGATGAGAAATACATAGTAATAGCGGAGAAGAACGCTAACTTATTAATAAAAACCGCAATCCAAAAAGATGGAAGCATTAATAGGAACTACAAAGATGGTAAGTCTTCCATAAATGGGTTTTTAGATGATTACGCATTTGTGATTTCAGCATTTACTGACCTATATCAAGCTACTTTTGATGAGAAATGGTTAAATAAGGCAAATGAAATCATGGCTTATGTAATCGATCACTTTTCTGACCCATCATCTGGTATGTTCTTTTATTCACATGATGAGCATTCGGATTTAATTGCACGCAAGATGGAAGTTTCGGATAACGTTATGCCCGCATCAAACTCTGAAATGGCGAAGAACTTATTTACTCTAGGGCATTATTTCAGTAATGATGTTTACATCGATAAAGCTAGACAGATGTTAGCGAATGTAACAGATAACGTTCACGGCAACATTCGGTATTATTCAAATTGGGCAATATTGGAGGCATTGTTTGTTGATGCATCATTCGAAGTTGCTATTGTTGGGAAGGACTGTCAAACAATTCGAAAGGAGTTTGATCAAAATTATTTACCTAATATTTTCTTATTGGGAGGCGAATCTGGAGGCGATCTTGAATTACTTGAATCTAAAATGGTAAAAGGTAGGACAACAATTTATGTGTGCCAGAACAAAGCGTGTCAATCACCAGTTACTGAAGTGGAAAATGCACTGGAGCAATTGAAGTAGAAATAAAAAATCAGGCTACCAAATTACTCATGGAAATTAGTGCCTTTATTTGTTGGGGATCTGTTGCATGACCCTAGGCAATAGTGGATGTGCTATAAGTAAATGGACAGTGAGTTAAGGGTATGTTTGCATAAATTACCTTAGTAAAATATGTCAAGAAGAAAATTTACATTTACTCAAAGCGCCCTATCATATCGGAGGGGCTTTTTGTTTAAAATGAAATAAGCTACTTTTCACAAAAATTTATACTTTTTTATACTGCAAAAGTGCAGTAAGCTAATGTAACTCGTATATTTGTTCTTGTGATGACTGTAAAGCAAATATTGGAGCCGATTGGTGAAGAAATGTCCGAATTTGAAGGGCGTTTCACAGAAAGTATGAAATCGAAAGTGCCAATGCTTAACAAAATAACGCATTACATTATTCGTAGAAAAGGCAAGCAAATGCGTCCGATGTTTATATTTCTAACAGCTAAAATGTTAGGGGATGTAGATGAAAAGTCATATGATGCAGCAACGCTAGTTGAATTATTACACACAGCAACTTTAGTTCACGATGATGTCGTTGATGATGCGAATGAAAGGCGAGGCTTCTTCTCTGTCAATGCGCTTTGGAAGAATAAAATAGCAGTATTAGTTGGAGATTTTATGCTTTCAAAAGTGCTACTTCTCTCTATTGAGAATGAAAACTTGAAGATGCTTGCAGTGGTTGCAAGAGCAGTTCGTGAGATGTCAGAAGGGGAACTTTTACAAATTGAGAAAGCGAGAAAGTTAGACATTACAGAAGAAATTTATTTTGAGGTTATCCGAAAGAAAACTGCGTCATTAATTGCGACATGCTGCGAATTAGGCGCTATAAGTGTGGAGCGATTCGATGTGTCTGAGACAATGCGAGAATTTGGGGAGACAATCGGTATTGCATTTCAATTGAAGGATGATATCTTTGATTATGGAGAACCCGGTAATATTGGTAAACCGACAGGATTAGATATTCGTGAACGAAAAATGACTTTGCCTTTAATACACGTGCTGAATAATTCTCCTTTAGAAATCAAAAAAGAATTGATTAATATTGTGAAGAACCACAATGAAGATCCAAAGAAAGTGAAGCGCGCTATTGAGCTTGTAATCGAAAATGGAGGAATAGAGTACACTCATCGTAAAATGGAGGAGTACAAACAAAAATCACTTGAATTAATTAGTAGAATTCCAGAATCCTCATCAAAAAAGGCATTAATTGGACTCATTGAATATACAATAAACCGAAAAAAATGATGAAATTATTTTACATTCTTTTAGGAGTAACTTTTATTCTTTCCTGCAAAGAAGAAGGCAAAGAAAAGGTACAAAAACCACAAAGAGAAAATACATCAAAAACAAAACAGAAAGCAGAGGGAGCAAAAACATTTAATCCCAATGAGAAAGGCGAAGTCGTTATTGAAGAAAGTTTATACACAGAATATTATGCCGGAGTTGGCCAGAAAGTTAAATTTCAAGGCAATCAAGATGCTGATGATAAAAGGCATGGAAAATGGTTGTATTACTCTATTTCTGGAGAAGAATTATCTATGACAATTTATGTGCATGGCATTAAAAATGGGCATACCATCGTAAAATACCCAAATGGGATGCTTCACTATACGGGTGAGTGGAGGGACAATAAAAGAGTTGGTGTATGGAAAACATACAGCGAAAAAGGAGAAGTAACGAGCGAAAAAGATTACGGATACCCTGAGTAAATATGTCAATGATTCCGCCACATATCGTTGATGACATCATGCAAACTGCTCGAATTGAGGAGGTAATAGGAGAATTTGTTCAATTAAAACGAGCAGGGTCAAATTTGAAAGGATTAAGCCCTTTTACGGATGAAAAAACAGCATCTTTTGTTGTATCACCTGCCAAACAAATTTTTAAGTGCTTTTCAACTGGAAAAGGAGGCACAGTAGTTTCCTTTTTAATGGAAAAGGAACATTACTCCTACCCAGAAGCATTGCGATGGTTAGCCGATAAATATGGGATTACTATTCCAGCTGATCGTCCCGCAACACAAGAAGAGTTAGCTGCAATTTCTGAGAGAGAAAGCTTACATGTAATCAATGAATTTGCACAAGAACACTTTAAAAGTAATCTACATAACACTGACGAAGGGAAAAGAATAGCACTTTCATATTTCACTGAGAGGGGGTACCGACCAGAAATAATTGAGAAATTTCAGCTTGGATATTCCATTAATAAACCAAAAGACTTCACAGATGTAGCTTTAAAGAAGGGGTATAAGCTGGAATATATGGAAAAAGTCGGCCTTTCAAAAACGAAGGATGACCGCAGTTTTGACTTTTTTAGAGGTCGAGTTATGTTCCCAATTCACAGTATTTCGGGTAGAGTCTTAGGTTTTGGAGGTCGAACGCTATTTACGGATAAAAAAATTGCCAAATATTTTAATTCTCCAGAAAGTATAATTTACAACAAAAGTGAAATTCTCTATGGATTACATTTCTCAAAAGGGGAAATCATTAAGTACGACAATTGTTTTCTGTGTGAAGGATATACAGATGTAATCAGTATGTATCAGGCAGGAATACAGAATGTAGTTTCATCTTCTGGTACGTCATTGACGAAAGAACAAATTCGACTGGTAAAACGGTACACTAACAATATAACGATTTTATACGATGGGGATGCGCCAGGTATTAAAGCCTCGTTTAGAGGAATAGACTTGATTCTACAAGAAGGAATGAATGTTAAGGTGGTCTTATTTCCTGAAGGGGAGGATCCTGATTCGTATTCCAAAGCTGTGTCTACATCCGATTTAGAGCGTTATATTACTGATAGCACACAAGATTTTATTTCTTTTAAAGCTTCAATATTATTAGAGGAAGGAGAAAACGATCCGATAAAAAAAGCAAGTCTAATCAAAGAAATCGTACATTCTGTTTCATTGATTCCAGATCAAATCACGAGAAATGTATACATGCAGTCTATTTCAGAGCGTTTTGATATCAATGAGCAAATTTTATCGAGCGAATTGATAAAATTGAGAAATGAAACTCAGTCAAAAGTTCGTCAAGAGCCTATACAAAGAAATAAGTCTTTTGATTCTCAGGTCCCTATAGAGGATATTCCTAAAGCCACTGAAGTACAAGGTAAACATACGGAGCATGATCTAATGCGAATCATGATTTTATATGGTCCAAATGCTGTAGTTATTGAGGAGTTAAATGAAACGGGAGAGAAAATAAAGATAGAAACAAGTGTAGCTGAGCTTATTTGCCATGAGCTGTCTATTGATGACTTAGTGTTTGCTGATCCTGTCTTTAATAAAATTCATCAAATTATTGCAACGTCTTTATCAGAAAACACCTTTTTAAAAAGCAGCTATTTTAAACGCCTTGACGATCAGCAGATCGTGCAATTTGTTTCTGATATTGAAATGAGTCAGTATGAGATTAGCCATAATTGGATTACCAAGCACAAAATTTTCACGAATACTGAAATGGATAAAATAAATGTTGCAGTGATAGGATCGATTTATGCTTTCAAATTGAATAAAGTAGAAGAACGAATACGAGGAATTCAAAAGTCACTTGTAGCGAATGAACTTGAATTGCCAGATGAAGAACTGATGGAAATGTTAGCCGAACAAGTATCTTTGGAACAAGTTAAAATAATGATTTCGCAGAAACTTGGACGAATTATTATTCGCTAAGGAATTCTGCCACGTTTAATTTCGAAAGACATTCCTAATAATGCTGATTTAACTTAATTAAGTAGAATGAAATTTTGTTAAAAGAAGGCAGTGCAGTATTTTTGGCAAAAAAAAGATAATTTAAAGATGAAAGGGAATAGTCTTTTAGAAGTAGCGAAAGTGTTTTTTAAGCTTGGGTGTTTAGCCTTCGGTGGACCAGCTGCACATATTGCCATGATGGAAGATGCGGTGGTTACGAAGCGAAAGTGGATGACTAGAGAGCATTATTTGGATCTTATCGGAGCAACAAATCTAATACCGGGCCCTAATTCTACAGAAATGACCATGCATTGTGGTCATGAACGTGCGGGATTCAAGGGTTTAGTGATCGCGGGAGTAAGCTTTATCTTCCCTGCAATTTTTATTACGGGTCTCCTTGCTTGGCTTTACGTCAAGTATGGAACAATACCTGAAGTCGAACCATTTATTTTTGGAATTAAGCCGGCGGTGTTAATCATTATCGCCTCAGCTATCTTGAAATTGGGAAAGAAAGCGCTGAAATCATGGGAATTAGGCATCCTTGGCGGTGTAGTCGTTGTTTTAAGTATAGCTGGAGTAAATGAAATAATCGCTTTATTAGGCGCGGGTATCATTGGAGCGTTGTTTTTTTATACGAAGAATAAAATGATGAAGAGTACAATGTCTATTGTCCCTCTTTTTCTAATTCCGTTGTTGGGTAACATACCAATTAAATTAACTGGATTAAAAGTTTTTTTCACCTTCTTAAAGGTTGGAGCAGTTCTATATGGGAGTGGCTATGTGTTGTTTGCCTATTTAGATGCGGAATTAGTCCAAGCGGGATGGATGTCACGCCAAGAATTGCTTGACGCGATTGCTGTTGGGCAGTTTACTCCAGGTCCGGTGTTATCGACCGCAACATTTATTGGGTATCAATTGTCAGGATTTTGGGGAGCTGTAGGAGCATCTGTCGGTATTTTCCTTCCTTCTTTCGTTTTTGTATTGTTATTGAATCCTCTAGTTCCCAAAATGAGAAAATCGAAGCTTTTAAGTTACTTCTTAGATTCCGTTAATATTGCTGCGGTTGCTGTAATGCTTGGTGTCCTCTATACAATGTCTATTGAAACTGTAACAGACTGGAGAGCATGTATAATAACGCTAATTGCAGGGATTCTTGTTTTTTGGGTCAAGAAAGTTAATGTAATGTGGATAATATTAGGAGGATCCGGATTAGGATACTTGCTTCATTTACTTTAAGAAATTTTCCAACCTTATGATCTATAAATTCGTCTTTATATATAGATTAACAATTATTTAGGTTGTTAATTAATTTACAATTGTTTAACTTTGCATTCTAATTTATTATTATTAAATCAAAAATTATGAAAAAAATTTACTTAAGCTTTTTTTCTTTAGCGATTGCCATTGGTGCAAATGCACAAGAAAAAGCAACAATGATGTCTGCAAAAAATATACAGCATCAAGAAGCGACGAATTTACGTCCAACCTCTTCTACAAATTCACCAGCTGCGACTAGAGCAACAGTTATTTGGGAAAATTCATTTGGCAACGCTGCTGACTGGGTTCTTGACCATGACGCTTCTGCTTCTTCTCTTGATTGGCAAATAGGTGTTAATTCTTGTACAGGAAATTTTCCAATTGCTGATATCGTATCAACAACAGTTGCTGATGGATATTTATTGCTTGATTCTGATGCTTATGGAGGAGCTACAGGAGGTTCTGAAGTTGAAGATAGTTGGGCTACAACAGCTAATTCAATTGACATGACGGGTGTTACATATGCAGCTGTACAATTTGAAGAGCATTATAGAAGATTCAACTCTGAAACAACTTATATCGTAGTTGGTATTGGTGATGGTTTAGGTAACGTTGTTTGGCCAGATTTGCTTCCAGATACAGATATTTCTGCTATGAATAATGTATTTTACGCAAACTCAGCGGTTGATGCTGCAGGTACAGGGTCTTCTTCAGAAAACCCTGAAATTAGAAAAGTAAATATTAGTCCTGCATTAGTAGGTTTAACAGCTGCGCAACAAGCAGATATTTATATCCGTTTTCATTGGACTGGAACTTGGGGATATGCTTGGTTTGTTGATGACGTAAAAGTTATTGAGCAACCATTAGATGATGTTCAAAATATTTCTTCTTACATCGTTGGTGTAACAAATGACGGAATTGAATACGGATATACACCTGAAGTACAATTAGACACTGATTGGACTATTGGTTCTACAGTTTATAACTTTGGAGTTAATGATCAAACAAATGTTACTTTAGATGCAGTTTTTAATGGATTTACTTCTAATTCTTCAACAGCTCTTATTGAGTCAGATTCAACAAGACAAGTAGAAGCTACAGAATCTGCACTTGGAATGACTGCTGGAACTACTTACGCAGGTACTTTTTCAGTAGAAGCTGGTGTAGATGCTGCTGGTGGCCCTGAATTTAGTGATAATGTTGGAGTCAGAGAGATGAGAGTAACTGACTTTGAGTATGCAATGGATGGAATTGGTGTTTATACAAACTCTGATTTGACTTCAATTGGTACAAATTCATTTAATGATGATGATAGTGCTCCTGTTGCAGATGCAATGTTTGTTGCAGCTCAGTACATGATCAAATCAACTGCAAGTGTTTCTGCTATTAAAGTAATGTTAGCAAATGGAAGTGTTGTTGGAGGAGAAATGTACGGTTCAATTATTGATACTGCTGATTTCTTAGCTAATAATCCTACACCTATATATAATACGCTTCCATCTGTAATTGAACAATTTAATCTTGATGCAGGATACATTCTTCTTAATTTTGTCGCTCCGGTTAGTTTAGCTCCAGGAGCATACTATGCTGCTGCTGAATTATACAGTAATGCAAACTTTGCTGATATCAGAATTTTAGATGATAGAACTGTAGAAGAGCCTTCTACAGCGAGTATGATTTATCTTCCAGGTACTGGATTGAATACATCATATACAAACGGAACAGCTTTTGGTGTTCGTTTACTAATGGAAGGTTTTGTAGATGATTTAGGTATTAATGATGTTTCATTAGATGGTATCTCTGTTTATCCTAATCCTTCTGAAGGTATAGTTAACATTTCTAACGATAACAACAATGATAATATAATCACTGTTTATGATATGTTAGGAAAAGTAGTTTATTCTACAACATCTAATACAAAAGTATCTGTTGATTTATCAGCAAATGGTACAGGAGTATACTTAGTGAAAGTTTCTAACGAAAACGGATCTGTAGTAGAAAGAGTTGTAATCAAGTAATATACTTATGACCATTGGTCATTGTAAAGAAAAGGTCGGCGAAAGTCGACCTTTTTTTGTTACTAAATTTTTTCAATAGTTAAGATTCATTATTTTTGACAAAAAAAGACACTATGAAAGCATATGTATTTCCCGGTCAAGGTGCTCAATTCTCCGGAATGGGCAAAGACCTTTATGATAATAACCCTAAGGCGAAAGAAATGTTTGATAAAGCCAATGAAATTCTTGGTTTTGATATTACAAAAATAATGTTCACTGGGTCTGATGAAGAATTAAAACAAACGAAGGTAACCCAACCAGCTATTTTTCTTCATTCGACGATTCTAGCAGCTTGTTTAGGTGATGATTTTAAGCCAGATATGGTAGCTGGTCATTCACTTGGAGAATTATCAGCACTCGTGGCAAATAGTACATTAAGTTTTGAAAATGCACTTAAAATTGTTTCTAAAAGAGCGATGGCGATGCAACAAGCTTGTGAAAATGAGCCATCGACTATGGCAGCAATTATTGGCTTGGAAGATGCGATTGTAGAAGAAGTTTGTGATAAAGTTGATGGAATAGTTGTTGCAGCAAACTACAACTGTCCAGGTCAATTGGTCATCTCAGGAACAGTTCCTGCGGTTCAAAAGGCCTGTGAAGTTTTAACTGAATCTGGAGCCCGTAGAGCATTAATGCTTCCTGTTGGAGGAGCTTTTCATTCTCCATTAATGGAATCTGCTCGCGAAGAGTTAGCAAAAGCAATTGAGTCCACTGAGTTTTCAGCTCCTTCTTGCCCAGTTTACCAGAATGTTGTAGCAAAGGCAGTAATAGATCCTGAAGAAATTAAGTCAAATTTAATTGCTCAACTCACATCTCCTGTTCGTTGGACACAAACAATGCAAGCAATGATTGCAGATGGTGCGAGCGAAGTGGTTGAAGTTGGCCCAGGCAAAGTGTTACAAGGATTGTTTAAAAAAGTAGATAGAAAATTTCAGACATCAAGTGCTGAAGTATAGACTCAACGATTGAATAAAAAAATCCTGATCATCACTATGGTCAGGATTTTTTTATTCAATTTATGGAATGTTGTCAGTTATGTCATCTTATTAGAGAACATTAAACATAAGATCATGAAAAAAATTGTAACATTAATTGCCATATTGACAACCACAATGGTTGGGTTTGGCCAGGAGAATTTAGGAGAAGTTATTGGAACTGTTTTAGAAAAAGGAACAGAACGAGGAGTTTTTGGAGCTCATATATACATCTTAGATAACGGTAAAAAATACAATGCCCATACCGATGTAGATGGCAGATTTAGGGTTTCTGGAATCCCAGCAGGAAATTATATGATAAACATTAAACATCTAGGGGACACGATGAGTAATATTTTTGCAGAAGTACCTATGGATGGATTTTATCAGATGGGTACAATAGAATTCGATTCTGAGATATTTACCTTGGATGAAACATTTGCGATATATAATAGAAATGAAATTAGAATGGTTGATGGTAATTTACCTGTAAATACTTTGAACTCGGAGGAGATAGAAAAATCAGCGGTAAAAACAGACCTAACGGCTTTAATTAACTCAATGTCATCAGATGTTAGGATGACAAATGATGGAGAATTGGTTTTTAGAGGTGCTCGCAAAGGTGATATGCTCTTTTTAGTTGATGGTGTTAAAACAACTGAAATTGGAAGTGCGCCTAGTGCATCAATTGGACGTATAATGATGTATACTGGGGGTTTGCCAGCAAAATACGGCGACACACTCGGAGGAGTAGTCGTTATGGAAACGAAAAGCTATTTTGACTTGTACAGACGTTGGGAAAATTCTCAAAGACGCGCAGGAAAAATAAAATAAGAAAACATAGTGCTGATAACTTGTTGTCTAGGCAGGTTGTCAGCACTACTTTTTTAAAAGCGTCAAGAATTGTTTTAATTCTTGTTCATTTTCTTTTTTGAGGATCATGAGCTTATCTTCGGACTGAATAACAATATAGTCATCCAACCCATCAATTAAAGCTGTTTTTCCTAAAGGAATATTAATGATACAATTTTTAGTATTGACTACGGAAACTTTGTCACCAATAAGAGCATTATTGTTACTTTCTTTTTTTAAGTGACCATCTAAACTACCCCAAGTTCCTAAATCAGACCAATCAAAATTAGCAACCACTACATCGATGTTTGAAGCATGCTCCATAATAGCAAAATCGATGGAAATGTCTTCACAAGTGGCGAAAGCATGATTTACATTTTCCTGTTCATTCTCCGTGTTGTACATTGATAAATTCTCAGTGAAGAGAGAGTGTAATTCAGGTTGAAACTGCATCAAAGAATCTATAATTGTAGAAGCCTTCCAAATAAATATACCAGAATTCCAGAAAAAATTCCCAGAAGCAACAAATTCTTCGGCTATCGTTAAATTTGGTTTTTCTCTAAATTGTTGTACTTCAAATATTGAATTTGGAGCAAAACTGCTCTCCTGATTTACTTCGATATACCCATAACCGGTATCTGGTCGGGTTGGTGCAATACCAATTGTCGCAATACGACCAGATTGAGATGATTCCAGAGCAACTTCAATCGATTTTTTAAATCGATCTTCTTGCATGATTAAATGATCTGCAGGACACACAATTAAATTTGCATTCGGATTCATTGCTTGAATTTTTCCCGCAGCATAGGCAATACAAGGCGCTGTATTCTTTCTCTCCGGCTCTGTTAATACCTGACTTGGGGAAAGGTTTGGCAATTGTTCAAGAACTTTTTCTTTGTACTCTTGATTCGTCATAATATAAATATTCTCATTAGGAGAGATATGTAAAAGACGCTCGTAAGTCATTTGAATTAACGTTTTTCCAATGCCAAGTACATCTAAAAATTGTTTTGGATTTTCAGCTGTAGAAAGGGGCCAAAATCGACTCCCGATTCCACCAGCCATTATAATACTGTAGTTGTTATTCATTTTTTATTTCAATTACTTGCGCAAGTGCATGGATTAAATATTCTCGCCTCGATTTTTTTTCTTGGCATAGAAACCGAGTTCGCCTCAGGTCCCCTTTAATGAAAACTTTATTGTTGAGGCTAAAAATACTATTTTTCTCTATCTTTTCTAAGGTGATTAACTCTTTACTTTGCGTCTCATATTTTAAAAGAACTCGCTGCAGTTTAACGTCAGAACAAGAAGATGCTTTTACATTGATCAATGAATTCAGTAAGGATTTTTCAATGTCTTTAGGGAGATCCCCACAATCAATGATTGGCTGAATGAGTTTTGAATAAGTGTTTTTCCATTCTTGGCCATGGGCTTGAATTTTAGGGCCAAACTTATTGTGAGCAATTAAGTGAGCAAATTCATGGAGTGTCGTAATTAGAAAAGAGTATGGATTCATGCCCCGATTAACGCTTATCTGATGCATTTCACCATTTCTTCCTGCTCTAAAATCACCTAATTTTGTTTTCCGAGGACGACTTATTTTGAAACGAACGGCATTTTTTTCTATAATACTCACCACATAATTCAAGAATTCTGGAGGAATATGAGGTGAAAAAAAAGAATGATATTTACTAGGGTTATCCATTGAGTAAAGTAAAAATAGTGATTATTGACTTGCCGTGTTGAATTCTACGTGATAATATTGGATGCATAAAAAATAGAATTAACTTTACACCTAGTGAAAAAAATTGTATCAAATATTGGGATATTCATGCAGATGCTTTGGATTGTATTCTCTAAGCCTGAAAAAGGCGGTGTTTTTCGACGCAAACTTTTTCATGAAATTCAGCATATCGGAATGAATTCTATTCCAATTGTTGCCCTTATGTCAATGTTTATGGGAGGTGTCATCGCATTGCAGACCGCAGCAAATTTGACCTCACCGTTATTACCAGAATATACCATCGGTTATATTACACGTTCAAGTACTATATTGGAGTTCTCTCCAACAATTATATCCCTAATCTTAGCTGGGAAAGTTGGGTCTAATATCGCCTCCGAGATTGGGACAATGAAAACAACCGAACAAATTGATGCCCTCGAGGTGATGGGAGTGAATAGTTTAACCTTTTTGGTTTTACCGAAAATTTTGGGTGCAGTTTTGTTTTTTCCAGTACTGATCATTTTTTCAATGGGACTTAGTTTGATTGGTGGCTGGTTATCACTTGTTCTTTCGGGCCTAAGTTCAACAGAAACTTATGTCATTGGACTGCGGTCATTCTTTGTACTTGGCAACATTGGTTATGCTTTGGTTAAAACAGTTGTGTTCGCATTTTTAATTACTTCAATTTCTTCTTATTACGGATACTACACCAAGGGAGGGTCCCTCGATGTCGGGAAATCAGCAACAAAGGCTGTCGTAATTAGTAGTGTAGCAATACTTATTGCGAATTTCCTTTTGACTCAAATGATATTGTTATGATTGAAGTTAAAGGTGTTAATAAATCATTTGGTGATAATCATGTTTTGCATGATATCAATGTGAACTTTGTCAAAGGGAAAGTAAATTTAATTATTGGCCAATCTGGACAAGGGAAATCGGTATTAGCTAAATGTATTGTT
>CAJQQA010000170.1 GCA_905480355.1 uncultured Flavobacteriales bacterium
TTTGTAGTTACTGTAAATCCGGTTCCTACAATTACGAATGCAATTCTAACAGAAGAGTTGTGTAGTGGAGGAACAACAGGAATATTACCAACAGCGGATGTTGCGGGAACAACATTTACATGGACAGCAGTAGGATCATCAGTAAACGTAACAGGATTTAGTGCGACTGGAAGTGGAAACATTTCAGAGACACTTACAAACAGTGGAACAGCTGTTGAAACAGTAACATATACGGTTAACCCTGTAGGACCAGGAACACCAACATGTCTGGGTACGCCTGTAGATTTTGTAGTTACTGTAAATCCGTTTCCTACAATTACGAATGTAATTCTAACAGAAGAGTTCTGTAGTGGAGGAACAACAGGAATAGTACCAACAGCGGATGTTGCGGGAACAACATTGACATGGATAGCGGTAGGATCATCAGGAAACGTAACAGGATTTAGTGCAAGTGGAAGTGGAAATATTTCAGAGACACTTACAAACAGTGGAACAGCTGTTGAGACAGTGGCATATACGGTTACACCTATCGGTCCAGGAACACCTACGTGTCCGGGTTCGCCAGTAGATTTCGTAGTTACAGTTAATCCTATTCCGACCTTAGCAGTGCAAGATTCAACAGGATGTTCTCCTTTCTTGTTAAACCTGACGAATCCAACTTATTGGAATTCTGATATTGGAACCTTGTCTTACTTTACTGACCCTGGTTTATCTTCTCCAGTGGTTGATCCAACAGCGGTTGGTCCTGGTACATATTACATTCAAGCGGACAATATAGGTTGTAGCTCAACTGCGCCTGTTACAGTAACAGAAACAGCTTCTCCTGTTATCGCAACGGTTGTGTCTGATCCAACTATTTGTAATGCGACCGATGGTTCTATTGAAGTAACATTGTCCTCAGGAGCTACGAGTTTAGGCACATTGAATTGGACAGGAACAGCGATTGGCACTAATGGAACCGCAGATATTACTGTAGACTCTCCAGATATCGCAGGTTTAGGAGCAGGTTCTTATAATGTAACATTTACAGATGCAAATGGTTGCGTTTCTAACACTGAATTAGTTGTATTAAACAATCCTGGAGCACCGATTATAGGCCCTATTTCAGACACCGTTTCTTGTGCAGATTATGATTTAGTTCTTGCAAATGTTACAGGAACAAATCTTAATACAACAGGAGCCTTAAGTTTCTATACTTTAACAGGAGGTCCGTTAGCTGTTGGTCAACAAGTAATAACTGATCAAACATTTACAGCTTTCACCGATACAACTATTTTCGTTTATGATGAAAGTGGAGCTTGTAGTGCTGAAATACAGTTTGATATAACTATAAACACAACACCTACTTTATTAGTTCAGGATTCAACGACGTGCTCACCAAATACAGTTGAACTGTCAGATATGACCTACTGGTCATCAGATGTTGGAATAATGACTTGGTACTCCGATGCAGGTCTATCATCCATCTTACCATCAACAAACGCTGGTGCGGGAACGTACTATGTTGAAGCGGATAATTTTGGTTGTACTTCCAATGGACAAGTTATCGTAACAGTGAATACGACGCCTACATTGGCCTTACAAGATACAACAGTTTGTTCACCTGCTACTGTTGACATTACAGATGTTACTTACTGGAGTTCAGATATTGGAACCTTGAGTTACTTTGAGTCAGATGGTACAACACCAATGACAACTCAGGCAACTGCCGGAGCAGGAACGTATGTTATTTCCGCAAACAACGCTGGATGTATCACAACAGGAAACGTAACAGTTACTGTTAATACAACACCAACATTAACACTTGCGGATCCAGCGCCAGTTTGTTCGCCTGCAACGGTTGATATTACAGCAGGTGCTGTTTCAAGTACAGATGTCGGAACAATGGCTTATTACTCTGATGCAGGATTATCAATTTTAGTTCCAGACCCAACAACAGTTGGAGCGGGAACATATTATATTGAGGCAACTAATTTAAGTTGTACATCGAACGGATCAGTAACGGTTGTTGTAAATATAACGCCAACATTAACACTGGCGGACCCAGCGGCAGTTTGTTCGCCATTAACGGTTGACATTACAGTAGGTGCAGTTTCAAGTACAGATGTTGGAACAATGCTTTACTATTCAGATGTAGCAATGACAATCCTAGTTCCAGATGCGACAGCAGTTGGAAATGGAATATATTATGTTGAAGCAACAAACTTAGGTTGTACCTCAAACGGTTCTGTGACAGTTACCGTTGTAACAACCCCAGATGTCGATCCACAAACTCCGGTTGAAATATGTGATTCATATGAATTACCTATTATTACTGGAGCGGCACTTTCTGGAGCTCAAAACTATTTTGACGCAACAGGTGGACCAACAGTCGCTAATATTGTAACAGGGCCGATTACTTCTTCAACAACTCTTTTCGTCTATGATGGAGCATCAGGATGTTCAGATGAAGAAACACTTTTGATTACAATCAACCCATTACCATCAGTAACACTAGTTAGTGGTGGGGACACATACTGTGAGGGTGAAGCAGTTTCTGAAATCTTAGTTGATGTAACAGGAACAGGCAACTTCACAGTTGATTACACTCTAGATGGAGCTGCATTAAGTACCTCAGGAACGACAAATCCACTTAGCTTAGGAAATGCAGCAGGAGTTTACATCATCACAAACATTACCGATGGTACTGCCTGTACAAATGGTGCGAATGGTTCACAAACAATTGTTGTTAACCCTATACCATCAGCACCATTAGCAGGTTCAGATTCAGAATATTGTTCAACAGTGGATCCTAATTTGATGACTGCCTCAGGAGGTGGTGGTATTTTGACTTGGTATTCCGATGCGGCATTAACAAATATTCTAGGAACAGGTACAACATTAAATCCATCAATTGGACTCGGTGTAACAACATATTATGTTACCGAAACCGAGTTCGGATGTGAAGGACCAACCTCTCAAGTAGTCATTTCAATTAATGGTTGTGAGATTACAATTCCAACAGCGTTTACACCAGATGGTGACGGAATGAATGATGATTGGGAGATACTTGATATCGACAAAACTTATCCAAATAATATTGTTTATGTTTACAACAGATGGGGTAATTTATTATTCACATCAGTGCAAGGAGATTATGATAATAATAGATGGGATGGAACTTATAAAGAATTAAGCTTGCCAGTAGGTTCGTATTATTTTATAATACACTATAACGATAAAACCAATGAAACTGAAACTGGTACAGTGTCAATTATACTAAATAAGTAAATGATTCGGAGAATAATTTTAGCATTGCAGAATAAAAATGCTTTTTAAGGTATTCGATAAACTTGAAGTTCATTATTTATTGAGCAGCCAACTGCCACCAACGGAAAGTACGTTGTCAAGTTCAAGGTAGTCTTTGTAATTATCTTGATTAATGCCTCCTGTAGGACAGAAAAATGAATTTTTAAAGATGCTGCCATACGTTTTAAGTGCTTTTGCACCACCGAACAAATCAGCTGGAAAGAACTTGAAATATTTCCATCCTAGATCCATTCCTCGAATAATTTCACTCGGTGTTGATACACCTGGTAAAAATGGAATTTCACTAACATCGAATTGTTGAATCATTGGGTTGGTTAACCCAGGACTTACCATAAAATCAACCTTGTTCTGAACACATTTCAAAATATCATCAGGTGATACGATTGTACCGACGCCTATACTAAAATCACTACCATATTTTTCTTTAAATAGAGCTATTGCATCCCATGCTATTTTAGTTCTTAGCGTTATTTCTATGCAATTAACGCCTTGTTCTTTTAATTGATCGTAAAACTCATCTACTTGAGACAATTCACTTATTGTAGCTACAGGAATGAGCGGATTGTTTTTTAGTATTTTTTCGATATTGTTCTGTATCATAATTTTTTTCTTTTAAAGTATTCCGGCTCCTTCTTCACTACTTGAAATTAGGCCTCGAAGTTGGTCAAATAATTGACGTCCATGCGAAGCATTCAAGCTACTCACTTCTCTTGTTTCTCTTTGATCAATATCTTTTACAAGACATTCAAGTGTTCCATTAACGGCGTCCAAAAGCAATCTATCTCCCGTTTTAATTTTACCAATTGCACCTCCGTTTGCTGCTTCTGGGCTCACGTGAATTGCCGCAGGTATTTTCCCGGAAGCTCCCGACATTCTACCATCGGTAACCAACCCAACTTTAAATCCTTTCTTCTGTAATATTGTTAAAGAAGGTGTAAGCTTGTGCAATTCAGGCATTCCCTTTTGTTTTGGACCTTGAAATGGAATTACCGCTATAAAATCTCTATTCAATTCTCCAGCTTTAAAAGCAGTTATTAAATCGTCCTGGTCATCAAATACAATAGCTTCTGCCTCTACAGTATGATTCGAAGGATCTACAGCCGATGTTTTTACTACCGCTATTCCAATATTTCCCTTCAGTACTTTCAGACCTCCAGTTAATTGGAAAGGATTCTTAGCATCACGAAGTATCGTTTCATTAATTGATTTATCAGGTCCGTCTATGTATACGATGTTGCCTTCTTTCAGCTTAGGCTCCATAGTGTATTTAATCAATCCTTTTCCTAAAATGGTGTTTACATCTTCATGCAATAATTGATTGTCTAAAAGTGTCTTAATAACAAAGGCCATTCCTCCTGATGCATGGAAATGGTTTATATCGGCAGGGCCATTTGGATATACGCGACAAATCGACGGAATCACTTCAGAAAGATCTGAGAAATCGTCCCAAGTAATTTTTATTCCAGCAGCTTTAGCTATTGCAATCAGGTGCAGCGTGTGATTTGTTGATCCTCCAGTTGCCAAAAGTCCAATAATTCCATTTACGATGCTTTTTTCTTCAACTATATTTCCAACGGTTATGGAAAAGTCTTTGGATTTGATATTTCCCAATAGTACTGCGAGTCCTTCACGATTTAAAGCCTCTCTCATTGGTGTGTCAGGATTCACAAAACTTGAACCTGGTAATTGAAGTCCCATGATTTCCATGAGCATTTGATTACTATTTGCAGTACCGTAGAATGTGCATGTCCCTGGTGAATGATATGAATCTGATTCACCTTTTAATAGCTCATCTCTTCCTATTTTTCCTTCAGCAAAATCCCGTCTAATTCGAGCCTTTTCTTCATTTGAAATTCCAGTCGCCATAGGTCCACCGGGAAGAAATATCGAATGATAATGGCCGAAATTTAAATTACCAATGAGTAAACCAGGAACAATTTTATCACAAATCCCAAGATTGATTACACCATCGAACATATCATGAGAAAGTCCAATTGCAGTTGAAAGTGCGATGACATCTCGACTAAGCAATGAAAGCTCCATTCCAGGCTGGCCCTGTGTTACGCCATCACACATAGCAGGCACGCCTCCAGCTACTTGGACTGTTGCATTCATTTCTGCGGCATATTTCCGCAATTGATTTGGGTACTTTTCGTAGGGTTTATGTGCAGAAAGCATGTCGTTATATGCCGTTACAATTCCCACATTAGGCGCTACACCATCCGCAATCAAAGATTTTTCATCTGATTCGCAAGCGGCAAATCCGTGAGCAAGATTTCCACAACTCAATCCTCTTCTAGAAGTTGAATTCTTAAAGTTATACTCGACATCTTTCAAGTACTTTTCACGAGTAGCTGAACTTCGTTCACGAATCTTATTTGTTATTTCCTCTATGCATTTGTTTATCATTATTCTAAATAAAATATTTTTATATCCTGCCGTAGTTTCAATAATTCATGAATCGGCAGATTCAATTCATTGTTCATTAATATATTCCTCTTTTCCTTGCCTGTAATTATCAATAGAATTGATTTTGACTTGCAAATTAAGTGCATTGAACACGAAATTCTTTCTTCCGGGAAAGAGGGAGCAATCGTGTTCAAAAAAGGCTGACTCGCCGAAAGGGCATTCATAGAATCAGGATCATTTGGGAAAATCGAGGCTATATGGCCATCTTTCCCCATTCCTAAAACAACAATATCAGTTCTTTCAATGAAGTGCTTGTATTTTATAAGCAACAAGTTAAGGTTTTCATTTTTATCGTCAGAATTATAAATCATTCCGTCAATTCTAGCTTGATTTTTTTTATGTGCTGAGAAACAATTTCTAATTAACCTGTCATTGCTGTGCTCACTTGAAGTTTTAACAAAACGTTCATCTACTAATCCAATGTTTAGTTTATCAAGGAAGGTACAATTCTCATCTAAAGATTTATAAACTGGTCCAGGGGTACTGCCACCTGATAAAAGAATATTAGCACATCCAAATTCTTCTATACTAGCGCTTAGTTGAGACAATAGCTCTTGGACAACTGCTTCTACTAGCTCTTTTTTTGAACTGGCGATCTTCATAGTTTTCATTCCGTTTTCCATTTGTCGTTTTTCCCAAGTATTTGATCTCCTGGACCCCAAGTACCTGATTCGTATAGTGCAAGTGGCGCTTCTTTTTTC
>CAJQQA010000171.1 GCA_905480355.1 uncultured Flavobacteriales bacterium
AAGTCTTGTACGATCAGCTCCCTCTTAATCCTCCAGGGCGGGAACGCAGCAAAGGTATGAGGTTGTAGCGGTGCGATATAAGTAGCTTGCCCCTGTTTTTTTCCCAATTACATTCTTTGATTTTCATTTGACTAACTTCTAGTTCGAAAAAACAATTAGTTTTGTAGTAAACTATAGAATTTATGAAATTTTTCATTGATACAGCTAATCTAGAAGAAATAAAAGAAGCCAATGATCTAGGTATACTTGATGGAGTTACGACAAATCCATCTTTAATGGCAAAAGAAGGAATCACTGGAGAGCAAAATATTCTTGATCATTATGTGACAATTTGTAATATTGTTGATGGTCCCGTTAGTGCAGAAGTCATTTCAACAGATTTTGCTGGAATAATTAGAGAAGGCGAGCACTTAGCCTCTTTACATAATAATATTGTTGTGAAAGTTCCTATGATTCTTGAAGGAATTAAGGCTATTAAATATTTCTCTTCCAAAGGAATAAAAACGAATTGTACACTAATATTTTCTGCAGGACAAGCCATATTAGCCGCAAAAGCTGGAGCGACATATATTTCTCCGTTTTTAGGGAGATTAGATGACATTTCCGTCAATGGATTAGATTTAATTGCTCAAATTCGCTTGATTTACGACAATTATGCTTACAATACTCAAATTTTAGCAGCATCTGTGCGCCATCCCATGCATATTATTAATTGTGCAGAATTACGATCTGATGTAATGACAGGACCTCTAAAAGCGATAAAAGCACTTGCTAACCATCCCCTTACAACATCTGGATTAGAAACTTTCTTGGCTGACTACGCCAAAGGAAACGCTTAATTAATTATCAGAAAATGGACAATAGAAAACATGTAGAAGTGTGCTTTGCACCTGGTGATTATGAATATTTTAAAGGAAAGAGCGAAATTGTTGTAGTCATTGATGTTTTAAGAGCTACTTCTGCAATTTGTGCAGCATTTCAGAATGGTATTAAATCAATAATTCCCGTTGCAACGATTGAAGAAGCAAGAGAATATCAAAAAAAAGGATATTTAGTTGGTGCCGAAAGAAAAGGACAAATTGTTGAAGGATTCGACTTTGGTAATTCGCCTTATTCGTATATGAAGGATGAACTAAAAGGAAAAGAAGTTGTATTATCGACAACTAACGGAACTAAAGCACTTAGCATTGTCTCTGATGCACCAATTGTAGTCGTTGGGGCACTTAATAATCTTGACGCCTTATGTGAATGGCTCGCTGTACAAGACAAGAATGTTTTATGCCTTTGCTCTGGTTGGCAGAATAAATTCAATTTGGAAGATACAATCTGTGCAGGAGCGATTTCAGACAAACTTATTTCAACTGGAAAATTTAAGTCCGATGAAGACTCCTCAATAGCGGCCAAATATTTGTATCTTTCTGCATGGAAGAACCCCTTAGGGTATTTAAAATCGAGTTCTCATCGTAAAAGACTGAAGAATTTGAATTTAAATGAAGACATCAAATATTGTCTCACACCGAATAAAACAAATGTAATTCCAATATTGAAAAATGGGAAGTTGGTTAAATTATAAAACAATTTTATTACTCTGCATACCATTAATCTTTGGCTTGGGAAGAGAGCAAGAAACTCAAAAAAAATGGGGTTTTTTTGGACATAAACGTATCAATCGAATAGCAACATTTACACTGCCTCCAGAAATGTTTGGATTTTATAAGGAGCACATTGAATATTTAACAGAACATGCCGTAGATCCTGACAAGAGGAGGTATGCAGTCGATGGAGAAGCACAAAGACATTACATTGATATAGATCACTATGCTGAACATGGAGAAAATCCATTTGATGTTGTGCCAGTAAGATGGAATGATGCTGTAGAAAAACTCACTGAAGATACTTTACAAGCATATGGTATTGTGCCATGGCATATCATGGTCATGAAATATCGATTACAAAGAGCTTTCGAGCATAAAAATGTTGATTTAATCTTAAAATACTCTGCCGACATTGGTCATTACATTGGTGACGCTCATGTTCCTTTGCATACTACAGAAAATTACAATGGGCAACTAACTGATCAAAAAGGAATTCATGGACTATGGGAGAGCCGTTTGGTCGAGATTAATTATTCTCATTATGATTATTTCGTTGGCAAAGCAGAACATTTTAGCGATTTACAATCTCATATATGGAATTCCGTTACCGCGTCACATCTTGCCTTGGATTCAGTTTTTCAAATGGAGATTGACGTAACTAAAGACATCGGTCCAGATAAAAAGTACAGTTTTGAAAAACGAGGAAATACAACTGTTCCGGTTTACTCTTATGAATTCTCCCAAGAATATCATCGAAGAATGAACGGTATGGTTGAACGTAGGCTAAAAGCAGCTATTTATACTACAGGATCTGTTTGGTATACTGCTTGGGTAGATGCAGGACAGCCTGACTTGTCCGAATTACAAAACACTCCTCCTTCTGCAGCTTTGTTGGAAGAAATAAAACAAATGGACGAGCATTTTCACAATGACAAGAGTAAGGGCAGAATTTGCGAGTAGAAGGTAATTAATCCTACTACTTAGATCAATCTTCTGAAAACAATTGAATAAAACTGTATTAATCTCTCTCTCTCACCTGCTTAAAACCAATTCTAAGCGTTCTTTCATAATTGCGAATTGTACGTACTTCAGATTGATTAATTAACGCCAAAGATACTCCCTCCTTCCCTGCTCTCGCAGTTCGTCCACTTCGATGAAGATAATACTCATTGCTTTCTGGAAGTTGATAATGTACAACATAACTTAATCCTTCAACATCAATTCCTCGAGCGGCAACATCCGTAGAGACCAAAATCTGTATTTTTTCACCTTTAAATGCGCGCATTACTTTGTCTCTTTCTTTCTGTAATAAGTCACCATGAATCGCGTCGGTAGATACATTTTTAGCAATTAATTGCTTCGCTAACTTCTTTGTTGCAGCTTTAGTTTTACAAAAAATTATTCCTCTGTTCTTATGCTCGGTCTTCAAAAATTGTAATAGAATATTTAATTTATTATTATCATCACATATTAAATACTGATGTTTAATCTTCTTATTTACGAAATTATCTTGATTAACTTTTATATACTCAGCGTCTGGTGAAAGATGGGTGCTAATAATTTCCTTAATTCCATTTGGCATTGTTGCTGAGAACAGCCATTTACACTCTACATTCGGCAGGAAATTAAGTATTGTATCCAGCTGTTTTTTAAATCCCATACTCAACATTTCATCAGCTTCATCAAGTATTACTGTCTTAACCCAGGATAGATCGACTGCTTTTTTCTCTACTAAATCAATCAATCGTCCTGGAGTAGCAACAACAATATGAGTGGGACGACTTAGTGCAGACATTTGACGTTCTATATACTCTCCACCATAAACTGCTTCAGTAAAAATTTTGTCTGAATACTTAGTATACTTAAACAGCTGCTTAGCCACTTGCTTTCCAAGCTCTCGTGTTGGACAAAGAATTAACCCTTGAACAGAATAATCATTAGAGTCTACTCTTGATAACAAAGGTAATCCGAAAGCGGCTGTCTTACCAGTACCCGTTTCTGCTTGTCCAATAATATCTACCGGGTCACCAATTAATAGCGGAATTATTTTTTTTTGAATTTCTGTTGGTGTTTCAATCTTCATGTCATGAAGTCCCAAAATAAATTTCTTGTCAATTCCTAATTTTTCAAAACTC
Organism: uncultured Flavobacteriales bacterium; assembly: GCA_905480355.1. Lineage (GTDB taxonomy): Bacteria > Bacteroidota > Bacteroidia > Flavobacteriales_D > Crocinitomicaceae > UBA4466. The sequence goes on from CAJQQA010000171.1 coordinate 3,731, forward strand.
ATAAATTCATTATTCTACTATTCAAGTGCAAAGTTACTCTAGTAATCGAAGTAATGGCAATTAAATTGTGTCTACTTTACTCTTTTCAAGGACAGATCGTACCTATTACATCAAAATCTCTTACACGAGATTTTAAATAAAAAATATACATTTAGCATTAGTCAGGATTATTTTGACTATCTTTGCCCAATAAATTATTTATTATTATCACAATGAGCAAAGGTACAGTAAAGTTTTTCAACGAATCAAAAGGTTTTGGTTTCATAGTTGAAGAAGAATCAGAAAAAGAACATTTTGTACACGTTACAGGATTAATCGATGAGATTAAAG
>CAJQQA010000172.1 GCA_905480355.1 uncultured Flavobacteriales bacterium
GTTCACTTCAGGCTTTGATCCATTTGATTTCAATATGTTGATTTTTAATCGTTGGGGCGAGGTTATCTTTGAGACCAACGATGCAACTGTCGGATGGGATGGAACTTACCTTTCAGGTCAAGGTCTTGTTCAAGACGGCACATACACTTGGAGGATAGAATTCAAACAAACTAAGAATGACAAACGCTTTATGAAAACAGGTCAAGTGACAATCCTTAAGTAGAAAAAGAAAGTATAGATAAATAAAAAAGCCTCGAAAGAACCGAGGTTTTTTTTGCGTTAAGGTATTGCGTACATACGATAAAAATAAGTGCCATTATTGGAATGTATATATATTCATAAGGCCACATGGTTTATAGGATATTAAGAATGGAAAAAATGATTTTATAATCAACAAAAAAAATAAAGGATTAAGGTTTGTACTTCAAGACGTCTGATCGACCTTTCTTAAAAATCTTGTTGCTTTCCTTTATTCCTTTTCGAAGGTTTTTTTGAACATCAAAAGGCAGAGAATTGATTTTCTGACAGTCTGAAGAACAACAACTGTCTAATTTTATTTTACAATTGTCACATTGAATGAACAATAAATGGCAGGCCTGATTTTCACAATTGGTGTGTGAATCTGAAGGGTCACCGCATTGATGGCATACAGAAATAACATCGTCAGAAACACGTTCACTTCTTCTATGATCAAAAACAAAGTTCTTTCCTTTGAATTTATTCTCTAGGCCTTCTTCTTTAATTTGCCGAACATATTCTATAATTCCTCCTTCCAGCTGATAGACATTCTTAAAGCCTTTGTGTTTGTAGTATGCGCTAGCTTTTTCGCAACGAATCCCACCGGTACAATACATGACTATATTTTTATCTTCTTTGTGTTCCTTTAAATTATCTTCAATGATATCTAAAGAATCTCTGAAAGTATCAACATCTGGCGTTATCGCTCCATCAAAATGACCAATTTCGCTTTCATAATGATTTCTCATGTCCACGAGGATGGTGTTTTCACGCGTAATGATTTCATTAAATTCTTTTGCCTTCAAGTGTGTGCCAATATTGGTAGCATCAAAAGTATCATCATTTAAACCGTCAGCCACAATTTTGTCGCGAACCTTAACTTTTAATTTTAAGAAGGATTTGTTGTCTTGCTCAATTGCAATATTCAACCTAACATTTACTAAAAATGTAATTCCATCCAAATGACTTTTGAATTCATCGAATTTTTTTGCCGATACGGAGAGCTGTGAATTTATTCCTTCAAAAGAGACATAAGTTCTTCCTAACACATCTAAATTATTCCAATCGAAGAATAAAGTATCTCTGAAAACTTGAGGATTTTCAATGTTGTGATATTGATAGAAAGAAATTGTTAAACGTTTATCACCAGCGTCATCAATAATTTTAGCTCTCTCTACCGCGCTTAATTTATTATACAGTTGCATGCTATATCAATAATATAAATACGATGATTAAAGTACAAAGATAGCTTTTCAACTAGTTTTCACAAATTCTTCTTTACTGAATTACTGGGTCAATTCCTCGCAATCCCATATCCACAACTACATCACCGTCTAAAGGTTCGTAAATTCCATTTTGATTGGCATCACTCCATTCAAAACTTTGGTTCGTTGATAAGTTCAATGTCATAAAGATATCCGTTGTTTCATTTCCTGTAAAAACAAACGGAACATCGAAATCTCCTGTTACTACACAAGATCCAGCTGGAATAGGTGAGGTTGCTGATAAAGGGTTCGGCACTGTAGTGCCAGCAGCATCTCCTGACGAGACCTGTCCGTTCGATTCGAATGCCCAATAACCTTGTAATTTATTTGCATTTACAGGAATTGTTTGTGATCCAACAATATGGCTCGTAATGTAGTTGTTAAACCCAACGAATGAAGCAATAGTACCGGTTAAATCTAGACCCAGAGCTCTATAATTAATTTCATAGTTTTGGTACGATAACGAAACACGAATCCAATTGTAAGTGTCAGGTGATAAGTCACTTAGTGGGATTTCGAAAAAAGTTTGATTATCTCCTCTGACTATTGCTTGATCGAAATTTATAGCAGTACTTCCACCGGCAGTTGTCATTGGTCCAGAATAGATGATTTCTCCCATTCCCAATTGTGTTGTTGGAGTCTGAGCTAGTTCAATATAATGAGCACTCATTGAATTGAAACGAGGAGATTGAGCGCTGTTCGTTGCCGGAATTACCGAAGGATTTCCAAAATTATCTAAACGAGGTGCTAAAGAATCAAAGTGAAGTTTAATAATTAATTTAGGTCCGCTTGAAACAGTCGGAAGAATACAACTTCCGTCATCTTTCGTTGCATTAGTATTATAATTTGTCGCCAATGGATCCGTGCAACCTTTTTTCTTACAACTTGAAAGTGCTACAATTATTACTGCTGTTAAAATGAGTATTTTGTACATGATTGCTTGTTTTAGATAAGTTTAGGAATTTAAATTAAAACGCTACTATATTGAAATTATTTGAATTCACTAAGAAATATAGCTAAAATAAAAGTCAGATAATAACGGGATAAAGAGCTAATCTATTCGTCCAATAAATTAGCATGTGCATCTTTAAAAACTACCTTTCGGTATATAATAGCAACAAAAATGCTATTCAACGTGGACAGCAAAAGCAATGCTAAAAGTGTGATAACCATTGTGAACTTTGCACTAGCAAAAATTAGTGGTCCCTGAGTCATTCTATCGTAAATTTGTTCCTTGGACATTACTTCAAAATCTTCATTGTCTTCGCGAAGCCTTTTTAATTTAACAGGATCATCCACACGTTGTTTCATTTCATAAGTTATGTCTGAAACTTTATGTGAAATAAAATCTGGATCAATTTTTGAATAGAACAAAAACATAAAGACACTAACAATCAGTGTATAAGGCACTCCAGCGGTCATTCCACTCTTTATATCTGTCAAAAAACTCGTTGCATGAATTTGAGCCCTTTTGAACTTGTACATACCAACTGAAATAGCCAATAAAACACATAAGATATTAATCATTCCACTCGGTACAATGTTGTTTCCAAAAGAATCGGTATAGAAAAGTATCATTTTTATAACTATCCATATTGCTGCAAAAAGTAATCCTACTTGAACCGTAATTTTCATAACGTGATTTTATCCGTTCATTGTTGCCAAAAACTCCTCATTAGAAAGTGTTCCTTCCATTCTAGACTTGATAAATTCCATTGCTTCAACAGGGTTCATATCAGCGATAAACTTTCTGAGTAACCAAATTCGTTGTAATATATCCTTATCAATTAATAAGTCTTCACGTCTTGTTCCTGAAGATGTAATATCTATAGCTGGATATATTCGACGGTTAGAAATTTTACGATCTAACTGCAATTCCATGTTACCGGTTCCTTTAAATTCTTCAAAAATAACTTCGTCCATTTTGGAACCTGTTTCCGTAAGTGCTGTTGCAAGAATTGAAAGTGATCCTCCATTTTCAATTTTACGAGCAGAACCAAAGAATCGTTTAGGTTTATGAAGCGCATTTGCATCAACACCACCAGACAATACTTTACCAGATGCCGGAGAAACCGTATTGTAAGCTCTTGCTAAACGAGTAATTGAATCTAATAATATACATACGTCATGTCCACATTCAACCATTCTTTTGGCTTTTTCAAGCACCATATTCGCCACTTTCACGTGTCGATCAGCAGGTTCATCAAATGTAGATGCAATAACTTCTGCATTAACAGAACGTGCCATATCTGTAACTTCCTCAGGACGTTCATCGATTAATAATACAATTAAATATGTTTCTGGATGATTCGCAGCAATTGCGTTAGCAACATCTTTTAGAAGCATCGTTTTACCAGTTTTAGGCTGTGCGACAATCATTCCACGCTGTCCTTTACCAATTGGAGCAAAAAGATCCATAACTCTTGTTGACATTGTCTCTTGCGAGTGTCCTGTCAATTTAAATTTCTCATCAGGGAAGAGTGGCGTCAAGTATTGAAAAGGTACTCTATCACGAATGTATGAAGGCTCTCTTCCATTAATAGATACTACCTTAACCAAAGGAAAAAATTTCTCACCTTCACGTGGTGGTCTAATAGTACCAACAACTGTATCTCCAGTTTTCAGCCCGAATAATTTAACTTGACTCTGAGATACATAAATATCATCAGGAGAAGAAAGGTAATTGTAATCTGATGATCTCAAGAATCCATAACCATCCTGCATCACCTCTAAAACACCTTCTGCTGAAACAATTCCAACTAAATTGTATGTCTCCTCATCTTTTGATGGTTTGTTGTGCTGCTTATTTTGATTTTGTTTATTCTTTTGGTTGTTATTATTATTTCGATTATTGTTGTGTTTGTGCTGTGGCTCGTTTTTTTTCTCATGCTTTTCAGGGCGATCAGAGTTTTCTTTCTTAATGTCTTTGTTCTCTTTTTCTTTTGATTCGACGTTCTTTTTTTCCGGAGTATTCTTTTCAGTTAGTTCAACTTTTTGTACCTCTCCAGATTCTTTGAACTCTTTTGAAGGAGCTTTCTCTTCTTCCTTATGAGCAGAAACGTCTTTTTTGACAGGTTTATCATCCTCTTGTTTTACTTCTTTCGACTCTTGCACTTCTACATTATCGGTATTAAATAAATCTTTAGATTCAGTCATCACTCTTTTTCTAGTACGTTTTTTCTTTGGCTTATCCTCGTTAGGCGAAGCTGAAGAGGAGTCGACGAGAATTTCTATGAGCTCTGCTTTTTTTAACTGATCCGTTCCATCTAAGCCAATCATTTTGGATAAATCTCTTAATTCTGGAAGTGTTTTTGCTTGTAAATCTGTCTTATTCATAAGAATAATGGTATAATCTAATTATTTAGATATGATATAATTAATTTTTCTTTTGGAAATAATTTCGCGGAATGCGTTTGAAAACGTAATTCAATAGCACAATAATACGAATTTTATTATTGGAAACAAATATGACACTTAAATTATTTCTTTCTGAAGAAAATCTTGATTGGAACACCTTTAAAATCAAATTCTTCACGAAGTCGATTTTCTAAAAACCTTCTGTAACTGTCAGCAATATATTGTGGTAAATTGCAAAAGAATGCAAATGCGGGTGCATGAGAAGGTAATTGTTGAACATATTTTATTCGAATGTATTTTCCTTTTGTCGCTGGTGGTGGGTTAGACTCAATTATTTCAAGCATAACTTCATTCAAAACAGAAGTCGCTATTTTCTTTACTCGATTTTGATAAACTTCCATAGCTGCCTCTAATGCTTTATGGATTCTTTGTTTATTTATTGTTGAAGTAAATAAAATTGGAACATCATTAAATGGTGCAAGTTGTTCACGCACTTTATCTTCATACGCTTTCATTGTTGTATGATCTTTGGCAACTAAATCCCATTTATTTACTAGGACAACAATTCCTTTCGAATTTTTCTCAGCAATGTAAAAAATATTCAAATCTTGCTTTTGGATTCCTTCTTGGCCATCTATCATGAAGATGCATACATCAGAAGTTTCAATAGCTCTTACAGAACGAAGTACAGAGTAATACTCAATGTCTTCATGTACTTTCGCTTTTTTACGAATTCCAGCAGTATCGATAAGCATAAAGTCAAAACCAAAAGCCGTATATCTTGTATTTATTGCATCACGAGTTGTCCCTGAAATATCAGTTACAATGTTTCTTTCCTCTCCAGTTAATGCATTTACAAGTGAAGATTTCCCAACATTTGGTTTTCCAACGATAGCAAAATGTGGTAGATCTCGGTCAACTTCAATTGAGCCGTCTTCAACATCAAATTTTTTGACAATATCATCTAGAATTTCTCCTGTTCCACTTCCGTTTGTTGCTGATAAGTCATATACATTACCTAATCCAAGTGACCAGAATTCAGAAGAAAGCCCAAATCTAGCAGTGTTATCTACTTTATTTCCAACAACAAAAACTTCTTTATTTGACTTTCGCAGCAATTTCGCAACAACTTCATCTAAATCGACAATTCCGGTTGTTACGTCAAGCATGAAAATAATAACAGAGGCCTCGTCAATTGCAATCTCTACTTGTTTACGGATTTCAGCTTCAAAGACATCGTCAGACCCCTTAACGTATCCACCTGTATCAATAACAGAAAATTCAACGCCATTCCATTCTCCACGTCCGTAAATTCGATCACGTGTAACACCACTTACTTCTTTTACAATCGCCGTTCTAGATTCAGTTAAACGATTAAACAAGGTTGATTTCCCAACATTTGGTCTTCCTACAATTGCAATTATGTTACTCATTGATTAAATGAAAATGAAGAAAAAAATCTATAAGCTGATCACTTTTTTGATTTCGATTCTTGTTAGTATTAATATCCGTATTTCTTTAATTTTTGTGGAGATGTTCTCCAGTCTTTGTCCACTTTTACAAAAGTTTCCAAAAATACTTTCTTATCGATAAATCGTTCCATTTCTTTACGCGATTCGTATCCAATTCTCTTAAGCATATCGCCTCCTTTACCTATAATGATTCCTTTTTGAGAATTTCTTTCAACAATTATCAAGGCACGAATTCGTGTAATGTTTTCCTCTTCAATATATTCCTCTATTTCGACTTGTGTCGCGTATGGAATTTCCTTTTTACAGTGAATAAAAACTTTCTCCCGAATAATTTCAGAAATAAAGAAGCGCATAGGACGATCGGTCATTGCGTCTTTATCAAAATAAGGAGGACTTTCAGGAATATTCCGTTTGATTTCTTCCCAAACTCCATCAATTCCAAAACCATGTAAAGCCGAAATAGGAAAAATGGTAGCATTTGGAACGCGTCCTTTCCAGTATGCAAGTTTCTCCGCTACTTTATCCTGATCAGAAAGGTCCATTTTATTAATTAAGCAAAGTACAGGGATTTTCAGCTGTTGAATTTTTTCCAAAGTTGCTTTATGATTCATTTCGGATTCGAAAGTATCAGTAAGAAAAATTAGAATATCAGCATCTGAAATCGAAGAATTTACAAAATCCATCATGTTGTCGTGAAGCTGATAAGCAGAATTAACTACTCCTGGAGTATCCGAAAATACAATCTGATGATTTTTATCATTTACAATACCCAAAATTCTATGCCGAGTTGTTTGCGCTTTAGAAGTAACAATTGATAGCTTTTCGCCTACCAATCGGTTCATTAAAGTTGATTTACCAACATTTGGACTTCCAACAATACTTACAAAACCTGACTTATGCTCCATTTATTTATTCTTTCAGAATGCAAAGAAACGTATATTAATTGAAAGGGCAATTTTTCTTGTTCTTGAAGCTACTATTTAATTCAAAATGATTTTTTATAGTATCTTGGTACGAATATTGATTCTTTATACAAACATTAAAATTTAATAAATATGAAAAAAATAATGATATTATGTATGGTGCTAGGTGGATTTTCATTTACAGCGACATCACAGACAAAAAAAGAAAAAAAACCCGCAGTGATTACTAAGACGGTTAAAAAGCAATCGGTTGTTAGTTCACCCACTGTTAAAAAGAATGAAGTAAAATCTATTTCTAAAGCGGCTCAGCCTGCAAAGAAAAAGCCAACGAACCAAATTGCACCAAGAAAATCATCAGGTACAAAAGTGGTAAAGCAAAATAACCAAATTGTCCCTAAAACTGAAGATAAGAAAAAATCTAAGGGTTTAACACAGGATAAAATTGAGCATGCAAAAGAGAAGTCAAATGGTCATGCTCATGAAGGGAAGAATAAGGGAAAAAAGAAAAAAGTAGATAAGGTAGATATGTAATACTATTCTCTCAATAGACAATAAAAAAGCCCACTGAATGTGGGTTTTTTTATGTTTTCGTGCACCCTTTTTCTTAGCTATAGTTTTGTGTTTAGGTGACTTGTGATGTACTCTATGTTTTCTATAGTGAGTATGAGCGCGATGTGATCGAATACGGCTAACGCGAAAATGTCTAGAATGATGACGTTGAACTCGTGTTATACTTTGTCCATGATAATGGTTTCCATGGTGTAAACCACTTTGGGTATCGATT
>CAJQQA010000173.1 GCA_905480355.1 uncultured Flavobacteriales bacterium
CTTTAGTAGATGGAAGATTAACTTCATCCAACCAAAATGTACAAGCTTTAATGGAAGAATATAGTGTAATTGGCGTTGAACAAGCTATTCCGAGTTCAAAGCAGGAAGCACTAAGAAAAGTATATGAGGTAGAATGTAATTGTGATGCTGCTGAATTCTCAACAGCAATTGAAAAGAACTCAATAGAATTAGTAAATCCAGAAATTGCTCCAAAGTATGAGCTAATGAATACTCCTGACGATTACAATGCTGTTTTCGCAACAGATTATGCATTAGATTTAATTAACGCGGAAGGAGCTTGGGATTATTCAACTGGAGATCCGAATACAATCATTGGTATATCTGATGGTAATTATTTCACAGATCATGAAGACTTAGTAGGTGAATTCGTTGAAATGGATTACACCAACCCATCTTCCGAATATTCTCATGGGACCGCAGTTGCAATAACTGCCGCTGGTAAAACAAACAATGCGACTGGAAAAAGTTCTATTGGATATGATTGTAAATTAAACCTTTTCGGTATGAATTACAACAAGGTTTTAGAAATGTCATATAATGGAGTTCGTGTCATTAATTTAAGTTGGGCGACAGGATGCTCTTATAGTTCTTATATTCAAGAATTGATTGACGAAGTTTATGCAAATGGAACGATACTCGTTGCAGCAGCAGGAAACGGAGGGACTTGTGGAGGAGCATCTAATTTGGTTTATCCTGCGGCACACAATCATGTAATTGCGGTTTCAAGTGTTGGTCCTTTGGACAATCATGAAAGAACAATTGGAGATCCAGCAACAACACATCAGCACAATAGTTCTGTTGATATTTGTGCTCCTGGATATGATGTGGCGATTACTGTTGCATCAGGAAACTACAGTACTGGAAATGGTACCTCATTTGCTGCTCCTTATGTTTCTGGAACAATCGGTTTGATGTTATCACTTAAACCGTGTCTTACATTTGAAGACGTAGTAGAAATACTTACGCAATCTGCGGTTAACATTGATGCTCAAAACCCTAGTTACATCGGAATGCTTGGTGCTGGTCGTTTAAACGCAAATGCAGCCCTTGCACTTACGAACCAATATACATGTGCAGGTGATAATGGTGATAACGGTGGTAACGGTGGTAACGGAATCTTTGTTGATGATCTTGATCAGAATGACATTGAAAACATCGCTTACGTAGAATCTGTTGAAGAGCCTATAGTACAAGTCAGATTGTATCCAAACCCAACAACGTCAACATCTAATATTTCATGGGATTTGCAAGAAGAAATGACATTAGTTGTTGTAGATGTTCGCGGTGTCATTGTTCACCAACAAAATCTTTCAGCTGAAATGGCGATTACAACAATTGATCTTCAAGATAATGGAGTTTACTTTCTTAGGTTGGAGAAAAATGGACAACCTAAATGGCATGGAAAGCTTGTGAAAATGTAATTAACAAATCAATAGTAAATGAGAATTCCAGCTATAAAAATTAAATAAACAAATATTAAACAAAAGAGTTATGAATGATACAGCAGAAGAGTTACAAGGGAATTACAATGAACTATTAGGTTACATTAGTAAGTACATGGAAGGAACTCAAAAAGACAAAGTACTTCATGTACAAAATAACAGATGCGACAGAACCGAACCAAATGTCTATCAGATACTAGAGGGCAATGAAACCATAACGCCTGCATCATTAAAAACACTATGTGCTTAGCTATGTAGCTTTTATAATAAAAGCAACTGCTGAAAAGCATCATGGCATTTTACGGTATCAATAAATGCAATGTGCGGCTAATGACTATTTAAAGGCAAATCTCTGACCAGATCATTGCAAGCATCGTAAAGTTGTGATTTGTGTTCCAAGATCCTCTTTAATCAAAATTTTCTTACATCCGAAAAATTGCCACTTATTGAATAAACGTATGTTCAATAGTAGTTTGAAGTAGCCAATTAAAAAACTAGAACTATCCAGTCCGGGTTTTCGGTTTTATTTTTTCATAGCCTTTTCTACATATTTCGCAGTATCCAAAACCGTTTTTTCTAGATGGATCGGTTTCCAATTAAATGTTTTCATTGTTTTACTTACATCTCCATTAAATGTGTTTCCAATAATAGGCTTCATTCCTTTCCTGTCATTATTAAAATTCATCATAAATTTTAATAGGAAATTTGGTGCTAACTTGGTACTTACTTATCATGTTCTTTGGATTTTAGAATCTGAGCCATTTCTTGAAAAGAATGTGCTTTTCTGTGCTCACAATAAATCGCTTTCCATTTGCTTTTTCATTTTCTAAAGCCTGCACATTAATCTTGGCAAGATCCCGTAAATATGACATATTAATACTTGCCTTTGGCAACATTGGCATTTTTCCAGTGATAAGATTTTTATACAAGTATTGATTAGCTAGAGTAGTTATAAAAAGTTAAGGTTCGACAGTACTGCTCTCTTCTTTTTAGCAATAGATATTATTACACTTGTTGACACATTATACCCATTGGGAAATTGAAAGTGCACTTACGGAAATTCTCCTTTAGAATTTCGAAGGGAACTTTGTAGATTTGAATCAGAGATTAGAATTATAGATATAATTTTAAAAATTCGAAGTCTTGATAAAACTTCTAGTGTAATTATAAAAAACACGTGTTAGTTTAAGTAGTTTAAGTAGTTTAGGTAGTTTAGGTAAATCAAGGGTTGTGTTTTATAGCACAACCCTTCTTTATTATAAATTATTTGATTTATCTCACTTGTTCCCGTTGGAAAAGTAACCGTCAACTTTTATAGGTCTATATACAGCGGTTATTGTCGTTAAAGCTATAAAAATACCAGCAGTGTTATCATCAGGTTTATTGAGAACTCCTTGAGAAGTTATCTCCCATTCTTCACTTATAGTTTAAGTTGCCTCAATGTCTAATAAAATCTAAAAAGAACCTTTTGTGGTTGTGAAGTATTGCTCAATTTAATCTTATTTTCTCTTAAGATGATGTTATTGTTTTAACGCGTGCTTTTTTTAATTAAATTGCTGAATGTAACTTTAAACCATTTCGCGGGAATTTAATTATTAGGCCATTGAATCGGGTAATGAAAAAGCATCCAACATTCTCTAAAATCAATAGATAAAAGAACACCAAGGGCAAAAGATGGAGTTTAATTTTATAAAATTATCTTCTCTTTTAAGGTCAAAAAATATGCAGCTAAAAAATTATCTATATTCCTTTAGTTATGCCAATACTGAAAGTGATTTATGCAAGCTCGAATCGAGATCTATTTTTAATAAGGAAGAAAAGAATAAACTACTTTTTTCCGATATAAAAGCGGAACCTTCACTTAGTGCTTTCATTAAAAGTAGACTTGATATTATTTCGTTTTCTGAAGATTATTCTACGCTAATAAAAAAAATAAAAAAAGAAAGTATTTGCATTGAGGGGTTCAAAGTTGAATATTTAGTGTTTGATCGAGATACAACTGAATATCCTGAGAGGCTAAAAAAGTTAAAAGATATAGGATTCAGCATTGAAGGTACTCCTGATTATTATAATCCAACGATAACTTACGCCTTATGCTATTACGAGGATATTTGGTGTTTTGGCGTTTTGATCAAAGACAGTTTTGCTTGGCATAAACACAAACAAAAACCATACTCATACAGCAACTCAATAAGTATAAGTGTTGCTAAAGCTCTTGTCAATATTGCAGCAAAAGCTAACAAAGAGAAAAAGCTTCTAGATGTATGCTGTGGTGTTGGCACAATAATGTTAGAAGCTTGTTTTGCAGGTAATAACATTGAGGGTTGTGACATTAACGAAAAGGTATGTAAAAATGCACGAGAAAATCTTTCTCACTTCAACTATACTGCAACTATATATCACTCCGATATAAAAGATATCAGTAAAAGGTATGAGGCTGCCATTATTGACCTGCCATACAATTTATTTAGCAGCGCAACTGAAAATGATATCTTAAACATTATTGAGTCAACAGCAGAAATTACCGATCGACTTGTTATTGTATCTGCTTCAGATATTAGAAATTTAATAAGCAATGCAGGATTCAGAATATCAGATTATTGCAGTGTTAGTAAAAGCGGAAAGAGATATTTCGCTAGAAAAATATGGGTTTGTGAAAAGATTCGATAGGCACCCTATTCGTTTTTTAATATAGACATGATGTGCCAATGAGACCTCGAAAGAACTGAATCTAATGTTGTAAGAAGCTTATTTTATTATGCATACCCTTATCGGATTTAGATGCAGATGAATAAATGGCGCATTTGGTCTTATCATAGTTGAAAACGGTTTGAAAAGCACTTACTAAAATACTTATATAATTGTTAAATTTGAATCAATACATAAAGCTATCATTCACAAGCCTTTCATGTCGATATGCTATAAAAAATATAAAATGAATAAATTATTTAATACAATTATCCTAAGTCTGTTTATTGCAAATGTATTTGGTCAAATAAGTGATGATAGGCAAGACTTCACCCAATATGTGAATCCGTTTATTGGAACCAGTAAAATGGGACATGTGTTTCCAGGAGCAACAACTCCTTTTGGAATGGTTCAATTAAGCCCACAAACGAACTTCGAAGTAATGTTTAACGAAAATGGGAGTTACAATAATAAGACATATGAATATTGTGCTGGCTATCAATATAGAGATTCAATAATCATTGGATTTTCTCATACAAATCTGAGTGGCACTGGTCATGCTGACTTAGGCGACTTTCTTGTTATGCCAACTACTGGACCTTTAGTGCTAGACCCTTTAAAAACGGAAAACGGAGAAAAAGGATTTTACTCAGAGTTTTCACATGATCACGAAGAAGCATTTCCAGGTTACTACAAAGTAGATTTAGAGAGCTATAATATTCAAGCTGAACTAACAGCAAGTGAACGTGTAGGTTTTCATCAATACACTTTTCCAAAATCTGATGATTCACATATTATTTTAGATCTGGTGTATAACATATATCATCATGACAATAAAAATGTATGGACGTTTATTCGTGTAGAAAATGATTCATTAGTAACTGGATACAGACAAACAAAAGGTTGGGCAAGAGATAAAAAAGTGTTTTTTGCCATGTCTTTTTCAAAACCTTTCAAAAGCTATGGACATAAGAAATATGATGAAGTGAAATATGATGGTTTTTATAGAAATTTCAATCAACAAGAAAATTTCCCTGAAATTGCAGGAAAAGACATTAGAGCATATTTTAATTTTGATACCGAAGAAGGAGAAAGAATTAAAATAAAATTCGCTTTATCTTCTGTAAGTACTGAAGGAGCATTAAAGAATCTAATCGCCGAAATACCACATTGGGATTTTGATAAAACGAGATCAGAAACCAAAGCCAAATGGAATAAAGAGCTCTCTAAAATTGAAATAACCACTCTAAATGATGGCGATAAAGTAAACTTCTATACAGCGATGTATCACACCAACTTATCCCCTATTCTATATGAAGATGTAGATGGCCAATATCGAGGCTTAGACCAAAATATTCATCATTCGGAAGGGTTTACAAACTACACCATTTTTTCTCTTTGGGATACTTATCGAGCATTACATCCTCTATTTAACGTCACACAGCCCGATCGAAATAATAACATGATAAAGTCTATGTTGGCCCATCATGATGAAAGTGTACACAATATGCTTCCTATCTGGAGTCATTACGCGAATGAGAATTGGTGTATGATCGGCTATCATGCAACTTCTGTCATTGCAGATGCAATGGCTAAGAATGTTGGAGATTTTGATAAGAGAAGAGCTTTAGAAGCCTCTATAAATACAGCGAATGTTCGTTACTTTGGTGGTTTAGGAGATTATATAGATTATAAATATGTCCCTGATGATAAAAGTCACTCTTCTGTATCTAAAACATTAGAATACGCTTACAATGATTGGTGCATTGCGCAAATGGCTGATCAACTAAACAATGTTTCAGCAAAAGATGAATTTACAAAACGTTCTGAATATTATACTAATGTCTACGATCAAAAAATTGGTTTCATGAGGCCAAAATTAGGTGATGGTACTTTTCGAGAAAAATTTGACCCTATGGACACTCATGGGCAAGGTTTTATAGAAGGGAATGCTTGGAACTATGGATTATATGTTCCCCAAAATATTGATAAAATGATCTCAATGATGGGAGGAAAAGAAAAATTTAGTGAACATTTAGATTCTCTGTTTACAATTGAGATTGAAGAAAAATATATAGCGCAACATGAAGATATTACTCGAGATGGAATTATTGGAAATTATGTTCATGGAAATGAACCTGGCCATCACATTCCATACTTATATAATTGGACTGATCACCCTGAGAAAACGCAAGAACGAGTTCGAATGATTATGAGAACCATGTATGCTCCAACAGCTGATGGACTATGCGGTAATGATGACGCAGGTCAAATGAGTGCATGGTATATTTTCAGTGCTTTAGGTTTTTATCCCGTAACACCTGGCTCCATCTATTACGCGTTAGGTAGTCCACTGGTTAAAGAAGCTAAAATACACTTAGACAATGGAAATGAATTGATAATCAAAGCCAAAAATCAGAGTAATGACAATATGTATGTATCAAGTGTTACTATTAATGGAAAAAAACTAACCGGTACATTATTATCCCATCAGGAGATTATGAATGGTGGTAAAATTATTTTTGAAATGAGTAATTCACCAATTAATAAAAAATAAAAGAATTATCAATTACTCGATACAAATAGCGCAATTCTTTTAGATCTAGATAACTGAATCGTAATTTGAAATAACTGGCGAGAAATAACTACTAATGATCATGTACCTCACCTTCTTTATGGTTATGCCCTTCATGACTATCTGGTTCCGGAGCCTGAACATCTACCATCTCAATTTCAAAAACCAAATCAGAATATGGAGGAATAGCTCCAGGTTTTCCTTTTGCTCCATAAGCAGCATAAGAAGGTATAATCAATTTAGCTTTCCCACCTTTTCCAATCATGCCCATTCCTTCTTCAAAGCCTGGAACCATTCGCTGAACTAGATAAGCGAAGTCCATAGGTTGACCTCGATCGTAAGATGAATCAAATTTATCACCTGAACTTAGAAATGTACCTTTGTAATGAACTGATAGCTTAGACCCTTTAACCGGTAGCATTGAATCTCCTTTATTTTCAATGATGTACACCAAACCTGATTCTGATTGTTGAGCACCAGGGTAATCTTTTCTTACTTCTTTATACATGTAAGCTTTGTATTCATCTTGCGACATTGCTCCCTTTAGTTCAAATTGCTTTTTCTTTTCAATTTCCTTAAGCTTAATTGCATCATAGACGGCTGCAAACTGTAAAGTTGCCTTCCATCTCTTAGCTCTTTTTCCTTTACGAATAATTTTAAGATGCATCAATGTATCACCTTGTTCAATTGCGTTTACAACATCTAATCCTGTAATCACATGCCCAAACACCGTGTGCTTTCCATCTAACCATGGCGTCTCCTTATGTGTTATAAAAAACTGACTACCATTAGTATTAGATCCAGAATTCGCCATTGACAAAATTCCAGGGCCTGAATGCGTTAATGACTCATCTATTTCATCAAAAAAGCGATGCCTTGGGCCTCCAGAACCATTGCCTTGAGGGTCTCCGCCTTGCACCATGAAATTTGCAATTACACGATGAAATAACAAACCGTCATAAAATGGCTCCGTATAATTTATAGAATCTTCTACTGTGAACTTCCCTTCCGCTAATCCAACAAAATTAGCAACTGTCATTGGTGCTTTTTCAAATTCTAATTGAATAAGAATCGTTCCTTTATTCGTTTCGAATTCGGCGTACATGCCTTTTTCTAATTTAACTTTTTTCTTCTTTTCTTTCTTCTCTGGTGGATTAGAAAAACTAGTTGTTGCTACAAATAATGCGATAAGTGTAAGTAATATCTTTGTCATAATTGATTTTTTGAAGTTCAAATGTATAGAATTATTGTCATATCACCATTAACAATTTTCTTGCCGTTTGTTAATTGATGTTATTTTTTAATGGTATCTAAAATTAATTTCTTTGGTCTGTACCCCAAAACATTTTGTTTCGAATTGTATCCAAGAAGTTGTTTTCTTCAAATTTAATCACATTAATCATGTAATCCGCTTTATGAATCGTTACATCTTCATTCTGCTTTATACTGTGAGAGAGTCCATCCAAGCTAATCAGATAAGAACGGCTTCGACCTTCAATCGTCAATTTTATTGGCATGTGATCAGGTATAACCATTGGTCTCATATTTAAATTATGCGGTGCAATAGGAGTAATAATATGTACTTGACAGCCGGGAGTCACAATTGGGCCGCCACAACTTAAATTATAAGCTGTTGAGCCAGATGGTGTCGAGAGAATTATTCCGTCTGCCCAATACGAATTCAAATACTTTCCTGCTAATGAAGCATGAACTTTAATCATTGACGCATTGTCTTTTTTCTGCAATGTTACCTCGTTCAATGCGAAATTATCTTCTCCAAACAAATTACGATCGGTTTCTACGCGAATTAAAGATCTTTTTTGATGTTCATATTTCTTTTGCTGCACTAGATTCATTGCTTTTTCTATTGCGTCTTTTGGCACAGTAGAAAGAAAACCAAGTCTACCCATATTAATTCCTAAAACAGGAACATTGGAGTCTCGAACAAATTTCACGTTCTGAATAAATGTGCCATCTCCTCCCATGCTAAAGCTAAGGTCTATTCCCGTTTGAAAATCATGATGGGAAGAGAATTCATCGCACTGCTCTGAAATACCAATTTTCTTAACTAACTTTTCCTTTAGCTCAGAATGAAAGACCGGATTCCAACCAAATTCCTTGAGTTTCTTTAAAAATTCAAGGTAATAAGGTGCATTTTGCTTTGTTACTTTTTTTCCAAAAACGGCAACATTCATGGCTATAAATTTAAATAGTTCATTAAAGCATCATACCTGAATTGTAAGTCGGTATCATTTCCACTTTTTTGAAATGAAGCTTTAATCGAATAATCATATCGTTCGAAAGTTCGAATTATACTGTCTAACTCTATTTTATTGATTTTTAAGGTGACCTCAATAGTTGTAGAGTTTACTGATGACATAATATATGAACTTAAAATTTTCGCATCATTACTTTCTACAATTTGTGCAATTTCTACCAAAGAATAATCAGTATTGGCTATTTCAAGAACAAGAATTCCTCCGTTTTCTTTAATACTACCCGTATTTGCTATAACTGACATTAACAATTGCACATTCGTACAACCAAGATATTGTTCGTTTTCATCAAGAATTGGTATTACACTTAATTTCAATTCTGAAACTCTAGATAAAACTTGATAAATATGGTCTTTTGAATCCACCGAAGGTCTTGGCAAATGTTGAAATAACTCATCGAGTGTTTTTTCAATTTCCATTTGATCCAAAATATTACTTTCAGACACCAGTCCAACATAGTTTCCATTTTTCAACACCACAAGATGAGAAACTTTAAACTCCTCCATCCAATTCAAGGCCTTTTCAGCAGTATCTGAATGCTTTAAAGGTGGAATCTCCTCATTAATTAATTTGTATGCTCTCATTGTAGTTGCTAATGTAGTGATAATCCTAATTATTTCAAGTTAATCCAATAAACTATTGATTTTACATCCTTTTTGTTCTTATTTTTGAGTCTTAAAACGTGGATGAAATGACAATGTTAAGCGTAAATATCAATAAAATAGCAACATTACGGAATGCTCGAGGTGAGAACACTCCAAATTTAGTGCAAGTTGCTATTGACTGTGAACGTTTTGGTGCTGATGGTATTACAATTCACCCAAGGCCAGATGAACGTCATATAACCGAAAAGGATGTCTATGAATTAGCCAAAGTAGTTACTACCGAATATAACATTGAAGGATTTCCTAACAGTCGTTTTATGAAGTTAGTATCAGACGTTAGACCTACTCAAGCGACTTTAGTTCCAGACGCACCAGGTGTTTTAACATCAAATGCAGGCTGGGAAATAAAAAAAAATGAGACTCTCCTTACTGAGTTAGCGGTTGAACTAAAAAAATTAAATGTTCGCTCTTCAATATTTGTAGATACTAACTTAGAGAATATTGAATATGCTGCAAAATGTGGTATTGATAGAATTGAGTTATATACTGGGCCTTACGCCGAAGAATTTAAATTAAATCCTAAAAAAGCGATTGAACGCTATCATTCCGCAGCTAAATTTGCTTGTGAAATTGGTTTAGAAATCAATGCTGGCCATGATTTAGACTTAACAAATCTAAGTTATTTTAAAGAAAACATTGCTGGATTAAAAGAAGTTTCCATTGGACACGCGCTCATTTCGGACGCGCTTTATCTCGGCTTAGAGAATACAATACAGCTGTATAAAAAAGAGCTGATTTAATCTTTCATTTTCTTGATTAATGAAGAAGTTGAAAAACCTTCAACTAATGCAATCGCTTTGACTTCTCCCCCATTTTTTTTAACGAAATCAGAACCAACAATATATTTTTTTGATTCATGGTTTATCTCGTCAGGGTCATAATCAGCTCCTTTCACCAAAACATCGGGTTTTAATTCTTGGATAATACTTAAAGGAGTCTCATCATCGAAAAAGACAATTGCATCAATAAACCCTAATGACGCCAGTACCAATGCCCTTGCATCATTGTTATTAATAGGTCGATTCTCTCCTTTTCCTTGTCTTTTTAACGAAGCATCTGTATTTAACGCTACAATCAATCGCTGACCTAAATCCGCCGCTTGGGCAAGATAAGTAACATGTCCTTTATGCAGAATATCAAAGCATCCATTCGTGAAAACAACCTTATCGCCTTTCAATTTCCAAATTGACATCTTTTGTTTTACAGCAAAACTGTCAACGATCTTATTCTCGATATAATTAATTCGTGATTCCATATTATTCTATTTCAGTTTCAACCTTATCTTGACGCTGAATTAACAGCAAAGACAATAGGCCTAAGGAAACAATTAATACTGTTTGAGCAACCCATAAAAAAATGCTAAATCCTGCAAAACTAATTCCATAAAGAAGGAGGACTGAATTAACCCATAATGGGTAAATCCCAATCCCTCCAGGCAATAACGCAATTGCTGTAGCGCCTACTAAAAAAGCACCAAATACACATCCGACCTCCATCATTGAAGTTTCTGGGAATGCCTGTGCAAATATCCAAATTGAACCTATATAACACGTCCAAATAAATACTGTATGACCAATAAATGACCACTTCTTTTTCATAGCCCAAACTGACATCAGTCCTTCGTAGAAACCTTTAAGTTTTTCGTTGGTGAATTTTTTAAGCTTCGGATTCTTAAAGTAAAAAGCGAGTCCAATCAGCCCAAACAATACTGTAGTTCCAAGTATATACCAGAATAAATTAGACGATTCGCCAGTTTTGCCAGATTCTGTTATCGCATTAAATTTAGCTGAATTCACTTGTAAAATTCCAGTAATAAAAAAGACAATACCAAGCATGATAACATCAATCAATCTTTCGATAACAATTGTTGCAAATCCTTTCTCAAATGGAACTTTTTCATAACTTGTTAACAGCCCCGCTCTCGCGAATTCGCCTGATCTAGGGACAGTAAAATTAATAATATAACCAGCCATTACTGCATGATACGCGTTTTTTAATTTAGGATTATAGCCCAGAGGAGCTAATAAAAATAACCAACGATATGCTCGACTTAAATGACTGAAGAAAGCGATTATTAACCCTAAAAATACCCAAAAATAATTTGCATCTATAAACGCACTTTTTGTCTGCTCAATTTGTGTCTCGTTCAAGCTTGAGAAAAAGTAAGCTGTCAGGTAGATACCAATTCCAATCGGTACAATAATCTTTAATATCTTAATTATAGAATTCTTCAAGGTTTACTTCTTTCTGTCAATTACAAACATACGGAATTGATTTAAGTAAGTTGAATATTATCAATTAATCGAACTCCTCCGCATATGCAAGCAATACATGCCTGAGTGTTCTCCACCCAATTATCAATTGATTGTAAGCTCACAGGGTCTACAATTTCAAAATATTCTAGCTCTAACGGAGAGCTCCCAATCATATTTTCAACAAGAAGTTTCAATTCAGCGATAGATGATTTTTCCGCCTCATTCTTCGCCGTTTGTAGTGCTTTATATATAACTGCCGCATCTTCCATTTGATCGGCTGACAATCTATAATTACGACTACTACTTGCTAAACCTGATGTTTCTCGCACAGTCTCAATACCAATTATTTCAACTGAAATGTTTTTATCCTTAACAAGCTTATTGATAACGGTTAATTGTTGAAAATCCTTCAGTCCAAACAGTGCATAATCGGGTAAAACAATCTCAAATAATCGATTGACAACCATAACAACTCCATCAAAATGCCCTGGACGAAATTCGCCCTCCATTGTTGTTGCTATTGGGCCAAGATCTAGCTTCATAGCTTCATAATTCTTTGGATAAATTTCACTGACCTCAGGATTAAAGACAATAACATCACCTTCCTTCCTCAAAAGTTCAAGATCTTTTTCGAGCATTTTTGGATACTTCTCTAAATCTTCTTCTTTATTAAACTGTTTTGGGTTAATAAAAATACTTACAACTACGAGGTCTGCAAGCTCAAATGCTCGTCGAACAAGTTCCATATGACCATGGTGTAATGCCCCCATTGTAGGAACGAGCGCAATCTTTTTGTTGTCGTTTCTAGCATGCAGAACTCTCTGCAATGAATCAACTTTTGTAAAAACACTAGGAATTGTCATTAACTACCACTATTTAAAGCAACAAAACTATCTGTTTTTGTTGAAATTTCACTTTTTTTTGTATATTTTTGTATTCGTTTTGACCAATAAACACTTATGGATAAGAAGAAAATATTATTTATCTCACAAGAGGTATCGCCATTTTTACCAAAATCAGAAGTCTGTCTAACCTCTAGAAATCTTGCGCAAGGAATACAAGAAGGAGGTAAAGAAATCCGGCTCTTTATGCCTCGTTTTGGTGTAATAAATGAGAGAAGACATCAATTGCACGAAGTAATTCGATTGTCAGGTATGAATCTTATTATCGATGATACTGACCACCCATTAATCATTAAAGTAGCTTCTATTTCTGCAGCAAGAATGCAGGTTTACTTCATTGATAATGAAGAATATTTCAAAAGAAAAAGCACAGTTGTTGATGATAAGGAGAAAGAACATCCAGATAATGATGAACGCTCTATGTTTTTCTGCCGCGGTGTTTTAGAAACGGTAAAGAAATTAGGATGGCAACCAGATGTAATCTACTGTAGTGGTTGGATGACAGCTTTAATGCCAATGTACCTTAAAAACATGTACAAAGACGACCCACACTTTGCAAGCACAAAAGTTGTTTACAATATGTTCAATGAAGGGTTTAACAATAATTGGGACGCTCGCTTTGGAGAAAAACTTAAATTTGATGGATTCAACGATGATATCATTAGCGAATTTGGAACACCTAATTTTGAGAGTCTTTCAAAAGCTGCTGTGAAATATGTTGACGGATTAAGCGTTGGCAGTGAAGAGTTAACTCCGGAATTAAGAGCAATTTTCGATGCTGCAAAGTGTGATAAAATTGATTACGTGGCTGAAGAGCATCAAGTAAAAGAAATTTCGGAATTTTTGGATAAAGTAATTGATACAGAAGTTCTCATATAATATGAAAAATAGTGAAACTGCAAATTGGCGGAAAAGACTTTTCTTTTCCGCTACTTTTTTGCTCAGCATTTTGGTTGTTTTTTCTTGTAAGAAAAAAGAAAACCCATTAGGAGAGAGTGTAATTAATCAAAATGGCGTATTAAGCTCTAGTGGAGTCGATACTTTTACCTTGGAAACATTTTCTTACTTCGATGACTCAGTAGTTTCAGACAATGCTCCCTTTGCTCTATTAGGTTCTTATAATGACCCTGTTTTTGGGACGTACAATGCAGAAGTATACACTCAAGTAAGACTTTCTGGAAATGCCCCAAATTTTGGCAATTTAGATAGTATCGTAATTGACTCTTTGATCTTAGGGTTAGAATATATTGGGTCTTACGGCGATGCTGGTATTCAAAATGTTGAGGTATATGAAATTGGTGAAGATCTATTTATTGACTCGACGTATTATTCTTTTGAAAGTAAAACACACGCAACAGGGACGGACTTAGTTGTTGCAGGCATGGGAGCTCTAAACTTTGATTTGGACGAAATTACGGTAATTGATCTAGATACTGTTGATACGCAATTGAGAATTCCGTTGGATACAAACTTAGCTTGGTCGTTAATTAATGAATCAGCAACAGGAAACGGGAATTTTTTAGATAATAATGCATTTGTCAATTATTTCAAAGGCTTACACATCTTAACAAATAATAGCTTTCAATCAAGTGGAACTGGAGGTGTTTTTTACTTCAATTTAACGGATCCACTGTCAAAATTGACCATTTATTATCGTTTTAATGGTGTGCCAAAAACCTTTGATTTTGTAATCAATTCGTCGGTTGCAGATTTTAATCATATCGACATCAACAATACGGCAACGCAGGTTGAAACAGTTATTAATGACACCATTTCTGGACAAAGTGAATTCTATTCTCAAGCTTTTGGAAGTCGCGCAGTGGTTCGATTTGATGGAATTAATAACATTCCAAAAACAGCTGTTATTCATTCAGCTACACTTGAATTACCTGTTAGTTTTCAAACAGGATCGAATTATACACCAGGCATCACACTTTCTGTGACAACAATACTAAATGATGGCACTTCGCAATTATTTAGTGTCAATGCTTTTGGTAATTATAGTGATTTCTCAAAAAAGTTTACTGTTGATTTAAGACAGTACATTCAGGCTGTTGTGAATGGAGATATTGAAAATACAGGTTTAATTTTCTCTCCAATCCTTCACAGCACATCGGCAGAGCGAATTATTTTCAATGGTTCTGAATCAAACAATAAAGATAAACCAAAATTGAGTATATTGTATACTGAATTTTAACAATTTTAATCTATTATGTGTGGAATTGTAGCTTACATAGGCCAACGCGAAGCGTATCCGATAATTATCAAGGGATTAAAACGTCTAGAATACCGAGGGTATGATAGCTCTGGAATTGCATTACTGTGCGAAGGAGAATTAAACCTCTACAAAAAACATGGAAAGGTTGCTAACCTAGAAGAATACACCATCGATAAAAACCGTAAAGGATCAATCGCAATAGGCCATACTCGTTGGGCTACTCATGGAGAACCTAATGATGTAAACTCGCATCCTCATGCATCTTCTAACGGAGAAATCGCAATGATTCACAATGGAATTATCGAGAACTATGAGCCGTTAAAGCGTGAACTCATCAATAAAGGATACAACTTTAAAAGTGATACGGATACGGAGGTTCTAACAATTCTATTAGAGGACATTAAAAAAAATTCAAATATACCATTAGCAGAGGCATTGCGCTTAGCTTTGCAACAAGTTGTAGGGGCTTATGCAATTGTAGTGATTTCTAAAAACAACCCAAGACAGTTAGTTGCGGCAAGAAAAAGTAGCCCCTTAGTTGTTGGAATAGGTAAAAATGGCGATTTCTTTTGCGCTTCTGATGCTACCCCAATAGTGGAATACACGAAGAAAGTAGTCTACCTTGAAGACGAAGAAATAGCTGTTCTTGATCTTGACGAAGGTTTAAAACTATATAGCATAGATGATGTTGCGAAAACCCCATATATTCAGGAACTAGAATTGCAGCTTGAGGCTTTAGAAAAAGGCGGATATGATCATTTCATGTTAAAGGAAATTCATGAACAACCACGTTCTATAACAGATTGTTTTAGAGGTCGCTTGAATGCTAAAAAAGCATGGGTTTCACTTGGTGGAATTAAGGAATATGAGCAGAAAATGATGAATGCCAATCGTATTATTATGATTGCATGTGGCACATCATGGCATGCTGGACTGGTCGGAGAGTATTTGTTCGAAGACTTGGCAAGAATTAATGTTGAAGTAGAGTATGCCAGTGAATTCCGTTACCGTAACCCAATTATAGATGAAAATGATATCGTTATTGCGATTTCTCAATCTGGAGAAACTGCAGATACTTTAGCTGCTCTTGAATTAGCAAAATCTAAAGGGGCTACTATTCTAGGAATTTGTAATGTTGTTGGGTCTTCAATTTCTCGAATTACAGATGCTGGCTCTTACACTCATGCTGGTCCTGAAATTGGTGTAGCTTCTACAAAAGCATTTACAGCACAAGTGACCGTGTTGACATTAATGGCACTTTCTCTTGCGAAGAAAAAAGGAACAATTAGCGACTCAAAGTTTAGAACTCTTCTCTCAGAATTAGAGGCTATTCCTCAAAAAGTTCAAGAAATTCTAGATAACAATGATAAGATTAAACTTATTGCAGCGAAATACAAAGATACTTCAAATGCTTTATATCTAGGCCGTGGAAGCTCATTCCCAGTTGCACTTGAGGGCGCATTGAAGCTAAAAGAGATTTCATACATCCACGCTGAAGGATATCCAGCTGCAGAAATGAAGCATGGCCCTATTGCTCTTATTGATGAAGAAATGCCTGTGTATGTCATCGCAACAAAAGGTCCTTCTTATGAGAAAGTTGTCAGTAATATTCAAGAAGTTAAAGCGAGAAAAGGAAAGATTATTGCGGTTGTAACGGAGGGAGATGATCAAGTAACTAAAATTGCTGATCACGTAATCGAAATTCCAGAAACAGATGAGAACCTAGTTCCTCTTTTAGCTACAATTCCATTTCAACTTTTATCGTACCATACTGCAGTTATTAGAGAATGTAATGTTGACCAGCCAAGAAATTTAGCAAAGTCAGTTACTGTAGAGTAAATGGAAGTTTCTATTCCCAGTAAGCAAAAAGATTTTTTTCAGAATGTTTTTGATGTTGTTCGTTTAAT
The DNA here is from genome assembly GCA_905480355.1 of uncultured Flavobacteriales bacterium. Lineage (GTDB taxonomy): Bacteria > Bacteroidota > Bacteroidia > Flavobacteriales_D > Crocinitomicaceae > UBA4466. Next base: position 16,950 of record CAJQQA010000173.1, read on the forward strand.
CCCATTGGGTAGAGTAACTTCTTATGGCGCTATCGCAAAATATTTAAGCTCCCCGAAATCAAGCAGAATGGTTGGCTGGGCAATGAATGCGTCTCATCGGTTTTCTGATGTTCCCGCACATAGAGTCGTTAACAGGAATGGTGATTTAACTGGGAAAATACATTTTTCTAGTCCTAATGAAATGGAAAAACTCCTTCTTCTAGAAGGAGTTTTAGTAAATAATAATCGAGTCCAAAATTTTAAAAAAATCTACTGGGACCCAACAATAGAATTAGAAATTTAATCATTAAATACCGTTGCTAAGAATAACTCTTCATTGCCAGAAACTTTGGCTAAAAAATTAATCTCATTTTGTATTTCGACTATTTTAGTTTCTCGATGATTATTAGCATTATAATTATCACTTACTTCAATAACCTTAAGTCGACTTACGAGTTGATGTCCTTCTACCAGTCTTTCTTCATATTCTGAAGTGCAGGAAGTAAAACCTCCCAAAACAACAAGTAATACAATTGCCATATAATATTGATTTAAATTTTTCATAATAGTAACTTTTTAATTTTCATTCTGTTCTTACTGAACACTGGCACTAATTTACTGCGACAAACGCCGCCTAACTCTAACTAACCTTCCTAACGATGGACTTCAGTTCCCGAATGATTTCTATTTAGTGTTTACTTAGACTCCTCCAACTTGGTATTAAATTGGATTATCGGTTATTAGGTTTAGTCGTAAGTAATGAAATCAGTTTTTATTCTTCCTAAAGTTCATTTGGTCGGACGTATCTTAATTCAAATCTTGTGCAAGAAAATTAAAGTATTAAAAATGAGGTGATTAAGTTGTTAGCAATAACTTATGTTGTCCCATTTTTAGAGCTATTTGTCATTATGGGAATGATTACTGTCGGCTATTACATCATCGGGGAACTATAACATACCTAAAAAACGCGAACTGTGATTATTATTCGTCATTTATATTACCTGGTTGAAACCAATACTAACATATAGTAAGTTCTCAAAGTACAATAGAGATTTTCATGACAAAAGATTTTTGATGAAAGGCCTTGGATAAATAATAAATTTAAACACTCTTTTAAATAATCTTGAAATAATAGCAGCATTTAACATCTCACAAATGAGGTATTCTTAAACTTCAACTATATTTGTTCCATGATATTCGTAACTGGCGGTACTGGTCTTCTTGGCAGTCATCTTTTAGTAGAGCTAACAAAAACAAATGATAGGGTGTGCGCTATTTACCGCTCAAATAAAAAGCGAATTCAATTGCGAAAAGTGTTTGAGTATTACTTCGATAGTTCTTGGCAACAACATTACGACAAAATCAAGTGGGTAAAGGGTGATATTATTGATATTCCATTTCTACAAGCAGTAATAAATGAAAACGATTTAATATACCATTGCGCAGCGCTAGTATCTTTCGACAGGAAAGATTTCAACTCGCTCAATAAAATTAATACTGAAGGTACTTCCAACATAGTGAATGTTTGTTTAGAAAAGAAGGTAAAGAAGCTTTGCTATGTTAGTTCAACAGCTGCAATTGGTGGTAGCGATTCGAAAATAATCACTGAAGAAAGCAAATGGAATAAAACTCCAACAACAACTGGGTATAGTGTTTCCAAGTATTCCGCCGAAAAAGAAGTTTGGCGAGGTATTGAGGAAGGATTGAATGCTGTGATGGTGAACCCATGTGTAATTCTTGGAGCTGGACATTGGGATGATAGTTCGCTCACTATTTTTCGAACATTAAAAAAAGGAATGAAGTTTTTCCCTAGTGGTTCAAATGCTATCGTTGACGCGCGTGATGTAACTAGCATCATGATTCAATTAATGAATTCAGACATACACTCCGAACGCTATTTGTGTATTGGCAACAATCAATCCTTCAAGCTTTTAATGGACAGTATTTCTAAAGGATTAAATGTAACACCACCTACTATAGCTGTTAATAGAACCTTGGTTACTAGTGTTAGGTATGTCTTGGCTTTCATTGCTTTTGTTCTCAGAAAAAGACCCTCAATCACAAAAGAATCAGTCAATAGTCTTTTTGGACATCGAAAATACAGCAGTGCTAAAATTCAGGCAGAATTAAATTTCTCGTTTAAAACTTTAGAGGAAACGATTGAAAACTCAATTAAAGGAAGAATTAACTAATTCAGCTTTTAAAAAAGGCGATCTCAATCAATTATAAAATTCAAAGTCTTTAAACCGAAGAATTATTAAAAAACCCGTACTCACTTGACGTGTTATAATTGAAGAAATCAATTTACTTTTACTATTGTAAACGATTTGAATATCGGTTGTGAATACGCCATTTTTATAAATGTGCTTTTCACTTAAGTTACCGAGTTCGTCGTATTTAAAAGTAAGCTCCTCCAAATAATCATCCGTTTTATTGGTTTTTTTTCGGATTGCGGACAACTTACCTTTTTCATTATATTCATAAAAATAAGTGTAAACATCGGAAGTCATTTTGATTCTTTCGATTCTTTCTACCAAATATCCCAAAGCATTGTAATTATAAAATTCATCCAAATAAGGCAAATCATAATTATTGAAGCGCGTACGTTTTATCTGATCACCATAATTAGTATAGACTAAACGTTCCTTATTAAAGGATAGAAATCGGCTCGTGCCAGACTCTTCATCGTATATTTCACGCATAAACTCTTCGACAACGACACGGTCTAGAGAGTCATGATCATACGAAACGACCTGAAAACCTTCCAAGTCTGTCTTTTTGTGTTCTATTAATCTAGATCCATCATCATACTTGTAAATATTCCAAATTGTATCTTTAGTTCCATCATCTGGACATGTTTCGAACGAAGAGATTAAATGCCCTTGTCGATCAAAATCATATACATACTTGTATTTTGTCGATTTCATCGTCTCTCCCTTCTTCTTATAGATGTAAAAGCCCGACAATTGTTTGAGGTTATTTCTTTGAACAAATTGCTCATTAAAGAAAGGTTTATCAGTAAAGGCGTTGCCTTCTCTATTATCTAAAACCTGAGAAAAAACTACGGGTGATAGCACTAAAAAAATATATCCAAATAATTTCACACCGTAAAGAAAACAAAAATGATACCTAATCTATTCTGACATCAGAATACTTATGAACGCTCGGTTTTTAGCAAAGCAACTTTGACTTATCTGATAGAGGTAACTAAGACAAATAGTCAAAAAAAACAGTTCGCTTCTTCATCTATATTCGTCAGACTTTCAATTCTCACAATTCAATCTTAATAAATAGTTTAGGATAGAGAGGACAGTCAATTTTTACTGATTATTTTTACATGTATCGAAGAAGATAAAACCATATACTATTGTTTTTTATATTGCTGGCGTTTTAGCACTACTGTTAACCTTAACAATATTAATTCCTGAAGGGAGATGGGATCTTGGTTGGACAAAGGTGAAATTCTTAAGTAAAGACGCTTTTTTACATCCCAAAGAACAAGAAAAGGCAGACATTACCGAGTTAATCGCTGTTATCGATACCACAATGGTTCTTGAAGACCTGGATTCTTTAATTCAACATCAAAACAATTCAAAGGGTGATGTTGGTGCTCCAAATGGAGGTGAAATTCGCGAAGAAGCTTCAACCGACTTATTAATGGAAGAAAGTGGTAAAACTAATTTACACGCATTTTTCAAAAAACTAAACGGTACGGCATTAAAACATGATAAAATTTCTATACTCCATTATGGTGATTCACAAATTGAAGGAGACAGAATGACCAATTATCTTCGTCAAAAAATTCAAACTCAATTTGGTGGATACGGTCCGGGGTTGATTCCTGCAACGGACGTATACAACACGTATACATTTAAACAAACATTCTCGGAGAATTTTGAGCGATTCACTGCTTTTGGTGGAAAGAAATTAGAAGATCGAAAATATGGAGCAATGGCTTCAGCTTCGCGATTCACACCAGTTTACATTTTAGATAGTTTATTCACCATAGATTCTTTGGTAGAGCAGATAGGATGGATAGAAATAGGCCCTTCGCCTTCGGCCTATTCGCGTGCTAAAACTTACAATAATATTAAAATGCACTACAACAGTTGTATTGCAATGACCATATTGAAAGTCTTTGAAGAAGGAGAGTTAATCCATGAAGAAGAATTGATTCAAGATGGAGCACAGCACACTGTCAAGCTTTCTTTTCAAGATACCCCCGGGAAGTTAAAATTTGAGTTCACTGGAAAAATTAGTCCTAATGTCTGTGCTTTTTCTCTCGAGGGCGATTATGGCGTGCAAGTTTCAAATATTGGTATGCGCGGTTCGAGTGGAACTGTATTTAGAGTGATTAATAATTCTACATTGAGATCAATGTTTGAAGAAACGAATGCGCAATTAGTTATCATGCAGTTTGGAGGGAATTCGGTTCCTTTTTTCAAAGATAGCACAGGAGTTACGGGTTATGCAAATTGGTTGAGGAGTCAAATGAATACTGTTCGACGCGCAATGCCCGGTTCAATGGTTATTGTTATTGGGCCTAGCGACATGTCAGAATTAACAGAAGGAATTCGTGAAACCTATACGTTTTTACCCTATTGTGTTGAAGAAATAAAAAGAGTAACACTCGAATCTGGAGGTGCCTTTTGGAATATGTACGCTGGAATGGGAGGAAAAAACTCAATGCCATCATGGGTTGAACAAGGATTAGCTGCAAATGATTACATTCATTTTAGTAATGGAGGAGCTAAATTTGCATCGCAGATGTTCTATGATGCTTTCATCGCAGAATTTGCAAAATGGAGAAATCAAAATAATTGAAAGTTATAGGTCTAATATCGATCTTAGTATTTTCATGGGTCAGTCATGCACAAAAAAAAGATTCATTGAGCAGTTATCATTTTCATAACTTCAGAGATATGGATACTTCATTGAGCTCCATATATCCCTTCTTAGATTACAGTAAAAATAATTTCACTTTCTATTCTAAAGAGAGTGACAATTTTAAAACCTTTTACGACAAGTTAATCAGCTTGATTTCGGAAAGAAAAGGGAAACTCAATATGTATCACATTGGCGGCTCTCACCTTCAGGCAGACATATACACGCATGACATTCGCACCTATTTGCAATCGAGATGGGAAGGCGTCACGGGAGAAAGAGGTTGGGTCTTCCCTTTCGATTTGGCAAAAACAAACAATCCTGGGAATTATGAATTCTCCTCTCCAAATAAATGGAAAGGACTTCGAAGCGTTGTCGATAAACCTAAAAAAATTGATTTCGATTATGGCCTTTTAGGATTTGCTGTTACTTGTCCGGACTCTTCAATAGTTATTAAATTTCGACATGACAGAACAACGGTAGCACCTTCGATTAAACATTTACGGATCTTTCATAATATTGGTGAATTTCCTTATTGGATCAGTTTTGGGAATCATGATTTATTGGTTTCTAAAACAACTCATGATTTAACGCTAGGATCAACAGACATATATTTCTCAGAGCCAATTGACACATTCAATGTTCAGTTTTGTAGAACAGAAGAAATTGTTCCGGAATTGGAGATTTATGGTTTTCTAATGATGAATGATGATCCTGGGATCTCCTACACAGCCATAGGAATAAATGGTGCTGGATTGTACACTTATATCGATAATATTCGTTTTGAAGAACAATTAAAAACATATCCACCTGATTTTTTCGCCTATTCAGTGGGCACTAATGATGGAAATGTTCCTTATAGCGATTTCAAGCCACAAGTTTATAAACGCAATCTTGAGAAGATGATGCAGATGGCATTAAGGGCAAACCCCGATTGTGCATTGCTATTGACAGTTCCCAATGACTCGTATTACAGAAGGCGCTATTTGAATAAAAATATCGCTAGAGAACGTGATGTTATTATTGAATTAGCAGAAGAGTACAATATGGCAGTTTGGGATTTATATGGATTAATGGGAGGTTTAGGGTCAAGTAAAATATGGAGAGATAATAAATTGATGCGTGGAGATATGATTCACTTCACATTTCAAGGTTATCATTTCAAGGCTGAATTATACGTTGATGCATTATTAAAATATATGGATCAATTTGAAGATCCAGAATTACTGCGCGCAAGGATATTAAACAAAACTGAAGAATAAGAATGTTAAATTTAGCTCTGTTTCTTAATTTAGAAGTTGGCGGTTTTTTCAATCGCTTTAGCACCATCTTTAGTGCAGAGATTGGAGATGGAAGTTCTCTCGTTTTTACTAAACTTGATTTCTGGTTATTCTTCTTGTTAGTGATGGTTGTGTTTTCTTTTTTACACAAAAAAAAGTTGGTTCGAAGCATTTTCCTAACCGTTGTCAGTTGTTTTTTCTTCTTCAAAACTTCAGGGTTATATGTGCTACTCTTGTTAATTAGTGTCGCAGTCAATTACTTTTTAGGGAAAAGAATTTATGTCGCCAGGAGTGAATTGAGAAGCAAGTGGATTATCGCTTTTTCCGCAATATTCAATTTATTAATACTGGGTTACTTTAAATACGCTTACTTTTTTACGGAATCTTTCAATGAAATGTTCCAAACGGACTATGAGATAGTGAATCAATTTGCTTTGATGGGCAATGGTTTCTTTGGAAGTGGAACTTTTGTCGAAAAGATATTATTACCTGTGGGTGTATCGTTCTTTACATTTCAGAACATCAGTTATGTCGTCGATATCTTCAGAAAAGAAATTAAGCCAGTGAAAAACTTTTTTGACTATACCTTCTTCGTTACATTTTTTCCTCAATTGGTCATGGGACCAATCGTTAGAGCTAGAGATTTTATACCTCAAATTTCCGAACCGTTTCATTTAACCAAGACTGAATTCAGCTGGTCAGTAATTCAAATTGTAAAAGGTCTTATTAAGAAAATTGTCATCGCTGATTTCTTGGTAGTCTATTTTATTGACAAAATTCTCTTTCCAGAAAGCTCAGTTTTTAGCGAACCCGGATTTACTTATGTCGTCGCAATGTGGGCTTACTCCATTCATATTTACGCGGACTTTTCTGGATACACCGATATTGCCATTGGACTTTCTCGATTAATGGGGTTTAAATTAAAACCAAACTTTAATTCTCCATACAAAGCCTTAAACGTCGCCGACTTTTGGAGAAGATGGCATATTTCATTGGGCTCTTGGTTGAGAGATTATTTATATATCCCACTTGGAGGGAATAGAACCGGAAGCCTTGGTTCCTATCTGGCCATATTAATCATCTTCACCTTCCTTATATTCATAACGCAGTGGTATGCATTGCTGTATGTCTATGGCATATTAACATTGCTATACATTATTGGGTATCTAACTATCAATAATTTCAAAAAATACGTTCACCGAGATTTAAACCTCATTATCACTATGGTTGTTGGTGGTTTATGGCATGGTGCGAGTGAGAATTTTGTTATTTGGGGAGCAATGAACGGTTGTGCTTTATTGGTCTACAAATACTGGAAAAGAATCAGTTTCTATGAAAAGAGTACAACTTGGCTCGCTACTTTTTGGAAGATCTTTCTTACGTTTAACTTTATCACCTTCACGAGAGTTTGGTTTAAGCTAGATGAAGTGAGAAAAGGACCATTCAATGAAACAGGTCTTGCCGATGCAGAAGCAGATGCATACCCTATTCAACTTTTAAAGCGCATCTGGTATAATTTTGATTTTAGTGTTGCTTATTTTTTAGATTTCATAGTGGTGTACCAAAATCCTTTAATCATTATGGTTTGTGGATTTATTGTTCACATGTTACCCAACAAAGTGAAAAAACTTTGGGAGAATGCCTATTCTGCAATGCCGATTTGGATGCAAGCAATTAGCGTTGGGATTATAATTATACTGATCTATCAAGCAATCGGAGCCGAACAGCCTCCGTTTGTGTATTTACAGTTTTAATCGTTGAACTATTTTTATCAATTGTGGCAGGATACCGAAATAAGGTTTTCGGAGAAAGCCTAAAATTCAAATTCCAACTGTACAGAAACGCTCTTCTTTTCTAATTCATTCTCCAAGTTTGTAATGGAAATACCTAAAAGACGAACACTACTTTTAGCAGCTTCTTGATAAATTAAACCTTTTACAATTGGAAAAAAATCCTTTTTAAGCTGAATGAACTCGTCTATTGTTTTACTTCTAGTTTGCTGAGTGAAATCAGTAAATTTAAGTTTTACAGTGACGGATCTACCTTTTATTTTATTCTTCAACAATCTCTTTTCGAGTTCATCTGCGATTTTATCGAGTTGCTCAATCATAAATTGTTCAGAGCTCAAATCTTTCGTGAAAGTTCGCTCCGCAGCGATTGATTTTCTTATCCTGTCAGTTTTCACCTCACTCGTTTGAATTCCACGAACAATGCTGTAAAAATGCACTCCAGATTTCCCGAAAAATTTGTTCAAGTAATCTTTTGAAAGTTCTTTGAGCTGCTTCCCTGTGAAGACTCCATGCGTGTTCATCTTTTTAGCCGTTACTTTCCCAACTCCATAGAATTTTTCTATTCTCAATTGTTCTAAAAATTCAATCACTTCTTCCGGTGGAATTGTTTTCTGTCCATTAGGCTTATTAATGTCAGAGGCAATTTTTGCAGTAAATTTATTGATAGAAATCCCTGCAGATGCGTTTAAACCAACTTCTGCTTTTATTCTATCTCGTATCTCCTTTGCAATGAGACTTGCTGATGGATTATTTTTTTTGTTCTCCGTTACGTCTAAATAAGCTTCATCTAAAGATAGGGGTTCTACCAAATCGGTATAATCGTAAAAAATTGCTCTAATTTGTTGAGATATTTCTTTGTATCGGTCAAATCGTCCCTTAACGAATATCAATTCCGGACATCTTCTTGCTGCCGTAACACTAGGCATGGCAGAATACACTCCAAATTTTCTTGCCTCATAACTGGCTGCAGCAACAACGCCTCTTTCTTTGCTTCCTCCTACAGCTAATGGCTTTCCTCTTAAATATGGATTGTCCATTTGTTCAACAGACGCATAAAATGCATCCATATCAATGTGGATAATTTTTCGAATTGGGATATCATTTTCCATTCAACCCTAAAAATAACGTTTATCGCTTTATTAAACTCTTTTGAGTTTAAAGAAGGTTGGGAATAAGACATGAATAATCGCATAAACTATCGTCAGTACGATTTTCCTAAACTTAATATATAAATTAATTATTCCAAACTGTTCTAACCAATTCAGCATGGATGAAGTCATCTCCACTGATTGTGTCATTCGAAGCTAATCCTCCCAAATATCCTAATGTAGCGCATTCTCCATTGATAACTTCTGATCCTAATTCTGAAAAACAGATTCCAGGGTTCAGTACAAATACACGCTGATTTAGGTAGCTGAACTCATTTACTGTAGCACTATCTCCACACACTTGTGTTCTCTCGAATACAACCATTTTCTCTTGTACACATTCTGGAATAAGGGGGGCATCTTTGCTGCAACCAACAAATACAAGTGCTGATAATGCAAGTAAGGCAATAATATTTCTCATCTTTCTATTTTTAGTTGTTATTTGCTCTGATCTATTTTTTTGACCATTGTCAAAATCGTAGCTAACGCAACAGTTTCTCCTGTTTCGTCATACATGTCGACTAAGAATTTCACAATCCCTTTAGCAATATCATCTTCATCCTTTTTTTCTTGATCTATTTTCTCTTTCACCGTAAAGCGAACACCAATTGTAGCGCCAGGATATACGGGTTTTGTAAATCTCGCTTCTTCTACTCCATAATTCAATAAAACTGGTCCTTTCTTTGGGTCAACGAATAAGCCCGCTGCTTTTGATAATAAGAAGTAACCATGAGCAACACGTTGTTCGAAAACGGTACCTTCCAAAGATGTAGCATCCATGTGAGCGTAAAAATTATCACCCGAAACATTCGCAAAATTAACGATGTCTGCGTCCGTTACTGTATGTTTATGTGTAAAAACTGTATCTCCTATATTTAATTCTTCAAAATGCTGTCTAAATACATGAGGGACTGCTTCCGGCATTTCTGCTCCTACTTGAAATTGTTCTGTAATTTTCGTAATTGTCGTTGGGTGACCTTGAATTGCAGTACGTTGCATGTAATGCATGACACCACGTTTTCCTCCCATTTCTTCACCTCCACCAGCACGACCAGGACCACCATGTGTCAATAATGGCATTGGAGAACCATGTCCTGTACTTTCTTTCGCACAATCTTTATTCAAAACAAGTATTCTACCGTGCATGCTCGCTGCATTGATTACAAATTCCTTTGCTTCATCATCATTTGGTGTAACGATAGATGAAACCAATGACCCTTTCCCCATTCTTGCCAACTCTATAGCATCGTCCATGTTTTTGTATGGCATAATGGTTGAAACTGGTCCAAATGCCTCTACATTATGAACGTCTGTATTAATATATGGCTGATCATTTCTAAACAAAATCGGAGCGAAAAAAGCTCCTTTATCCTTGTCTGCTCCTGTTACCTCAAATTCATCTAAATCTCCAAAAACTATATTTTGGGACTTGGCCAATAATTCAACACTTTCACGGACTCTTTCTACTTGAATTCTAGTTGCTAGTGCACCCATACGAACACCTTCTTGACTAGGGTCACCAATCACTGTCGTTTTCAAACGTGCAGCAATTCCATTCTGTACCTCTTCAATCAAATTTTCAGGAACAATAATTCTTCGAACAGCTGTACACTTTTGCCCTGCTTTTACCGTGATTTCCTTTACTGTTTCTTTAATGAAGAGTTTAAATTCTTCTGTATCGGGTGTTGCATGTTCTCCCAATATCGTTGCGTTCAATGAATCTGCTTCAAGGTTGAATGGAACACTCTCTTCCAATATTCGAGGCAATCCTTTGAGTAATTTTCCAGTTTTTGCGCTTCCTGTAAATGTAACAACATCCTCCGAGGTAACGTGATCAATAACACCACGACCAAGTCCACAAATCAATTGCAAAGAGCCTTCGGGTAATATTTTCGATGCGATAATATCGCGCACCATAACTTCTGTTAAAAAGCATGTATATTCAGAGGGCTTAACGATTGCTGGAACGCCGGCCATTAAATTCACTGCTATTTTCTCAAGCATTCCCCAGATTGGGAAGTTAAATGCGTTAATATGCACTGCAACTCCACGTTTAGGCACCATTATGTGATGGCCAATAAATGTTCCTTCTTTTGACATTGGAGCAGCTACTCCATCGACGTTATATGGTAAATCAGGAAACTGTCTTCTTAAAGATGCATTTGCAAATAAATTCCCTATTCCACCTTCAATATCTATCCATGAATCTACTTTTGTAGCTCCTGTCCATGCACTAACCTCGTAATATTTTCTTTTTTTATCAAGCAAATGAAAAGCCAATGCTTTTAGCATTCTCCCCCTTTCTTGAAAAGTCATTTTACGTAATTTATCTCCACCTGTTCTTCTCCCATAATCAAGAATAGCCTCATAATTAAGACCTGCACTTGATACTTCTCCAATTTTATCTCCACTAATTGCATTGAATAAATCTAGTTCACTTTCACCTCCATCTATCCAATGACCTTGAACATAATTTTGATATCGTTTCATTATTTCCTAATTTTATTATCGCAAGATAACGATTATTCCATGACCACTGAAAAAGAGGATGTAAACATGTTTCATGCTCCATTAATTGCAGAACTAATAAATGATGATATCATCTATCGTATTTATGAAAATCGAATTTATCATGTAATCGTTCCTCCACACATTACTATTGATATGAACTTCGTGAATGTTGGCTATGCATTTATAGAAAAACATGGCGGCGGAAGATTTTATAACATTTATCAGTTTTCCTCTTTTTCAGACATTGAACCAGAAATCAGAAGCTGGGCAACGAATGAAAACGGAAACAGAAATACCCATTCAGACGCTTTAGTAATTGCTTCTTTGCCACAAAAAATATTAGTTGATTTTTACTTGAAGTTTAATCGCCCGAAGCAGCCAACAGGAGTTTTCTATTCTTTGGAAAAAGCAATAGCTTGGACAATAAAAAAAATTGAAGACTAGACGACTAATTTGAATTCATCAGCGTTTTGCTTGATCCAATCCAATGTTTCGTAAATTTCTGCTAAATCAAAAGAAGTCACCAACTTCATTCTGTATTCCTTAAAATGGGATATTCCTTTAAAGTAATTGGTGTAGTGACGTTTCATTTCAGCGACTCCTAATGTTTCACCTTTCCATTTCACACTCATTTCAACATGCTCTAAACATGCATCAACGCGATCAGAGATGCTTGGTTTAGGCAAAATTTTACCCGTCGCAACGAAATGTTTTATCTCGTTGAATATCCATGGATTTCCAATGCTTGCACGGCCAACCATTACACCGTCTACGTTGTATTTAACCTTGTATTCAAGCGCTTTTTGAGGCGTATCAATGTCGCCATTACCAAATACGGGGATTTTAATTCGTGGATTATCCTTCACCGCAGCGATTAAGCTCCAATCAGCTTCTCCCTTGTACATTTGTTTCCGTGTTCTACCATGAATTGAAATTGCTTCAATACCAACGTCCTGAAGTCTTTCTGCTACTTCAACAATGTATTTTGAGTCTTCGTCCCAACCTAATCGGGTTTTGACAGTAACTGGTAATTTTGTGGATTTTACAATTTCCCTGGTCATTTTAACCATTTTTGGAATGTCTTGGAGGATTCCTGCGCCTGCGCCTTTACATGCCACTTTTTTTACTGGACAACCATAGTTGATATCAATAATATCAGGATTGGCTTGCTCTGTTAATTCAGTAGCACGCTTCATGCTTTCAATATCGTAACCAAAAATTTGGATCCCAATTGGGCGTTCATATTCAAAAATATCAAGTTTTTGAACACTTTTTGCAGCATCACGAATTAGGCCTTCTGACGATATAAATTCTGTGTACATCAAATCAGCGCCATACCTTTTACAAAGCGCTCGAAAAGGAGGATCACTCACATCTTCCATTGGTGCGAGAAGCAATGGGAAGTCACCTAATTCTATGTCACGTATTTTTGCCATGGTGCAAAGATAAGACGATTTAGGGATAAAAAAATAAGGGAGTGAAAAATTGATTGGTCATAACGGATTTTCTAAAAAAGAGTGAAAAGCAGCTGTTTTTCGTAAAAAATGATTGATTTTTGCGGTTTTACAGCTCTTTTTATAAGAAAATCGATGATTCTTGGAAAATGAAAGGCTGCTAAAACTCTTCTAAAATTCATTAACATCTCTTTTCTTAAGTCACTATCGTGGATAGAATACAAGCACAAATGAAATCAAAAAGGGTAAATTAATCTTTCTTCACAGGGCGTTTATCTTCTCTAACACCTCTTTTGTGAATAATTAAACCATTCAAAAAGTTACGGAGAATTTGATCTTGACATTCCATGTATTTCGGATGATCTTCATTTCTAAAGAAAGCTCCAAGTTCACTTTTACTAATTCTAAAGTCAACGAGTTTCAATACCTCTACAATATCATCGTCCCGCATTTTTAATGCTACTCTTAACTTCTTTAATATGTCGTTGTTTGTTAATGCCATAATTTTCTATTCAATAATAAAATCTTCATTCTCTTCTTTTTCCTTTTTTGCTTGCTGCTTCATTTTCTCAAGCCATCTGGTCATTTTCGTGTCTCGTTTCGGTTCCTTATTTTCAATAATTGTGTCAATCGATTTTAATGGATCAAATTCAATTATTAATTCTTCTTTCGGAACAACTTCTTTAATGTATTGTTTAACAGTTGTGTCATTCTTAAACAATCCAAATTCTGATTTTAGAATTGACTTCGCATTTTTCTTTTCTTCGGCTCTATTTTCTTTCGCTTGTTCTTTCCGTGATTCTTTATCCCATTCAATTGTTGGACTGTCTAGTTCACCATACATTCTTAAGTAAACTCTTAAACCTGAGTCATCATCAATTATTTCTCCAAATTCACTTTCTTGTTTTTTCTTCAAATCTCTAAATCTAAAACCAAAACGGTAATCAATCACATTTTCGAAGGTATGTTTACCTGAGACCTCTAAACTAAGCGCATTTGAATTGATTGACATATTCGGAATGGTCAAAACTCCTCGCTGAATAATAATTGTGTTTTTTAGCTGATCGAAGCGAAGGTCACTTAACTTGCGACTAAACAATGTAATATTTTCTTTTCCTAAAACAGACTTCATTCGGGTGTCACTTAAGCTTGAGATAATCTCATTGAATGCTTGCACATTTTTTAGTCGGCCGTTGTCAATTTGTAAATCAATTGTAGATCGAATTGCATTTGAAATAATTCCTGAGCGTAGGTCAAAAGGTGCTTCAAACGAGACATTTGCCTGAGCAACTCCTTCGATGTTATCACTTGTTATAACCTCTTGCTTAAAATCATCCCATTCTCTAAACAGCTTCGTAAAGTTGATATTTTTAGAGACTAAATGACTTGTCACATAAAAAATTTCTGGAGAAGTTTCTTCTATTCTCAATGAACCTAAAACATCAGCTCCACCATTTACCAAGGAAACTCTAGGGAAATTAATTGTTCGTCCGATAATGGTCATGTTGCCTCGGATACTTTCAAATAGATGTTCTTCATAATTCAAAGCTTTCACATCTAAGTAAACTTTCCCATTAATGTTAGCTGGAATTATAAAAGCTCGTTCCCTTTTAATCTTAGCTTGTTTTGTATCCGAACCTAAGTCTTGCATGTTTATTCGATTACTTCTAATTTCTAAGTTTGCATTTAGGTTTCCTTTTCCACTAAAATAATCGACAATTTCTTTGAATACTCCATTAATTTCAAAGTCCGATGTTCCTATTTTCATCGAAACATTGTCGAAGCCTGCTTCATTGTTTCGGAGGTAAACTTTCCCATTAACGGAAGAGAATACACGCTTATCATCGATCATTTGGGCATTGATGCCGTTCAGTTTTACTGTTCCTTCGCATTTATCTATGACAAAATTAAATGTGCCAGCTCCTTTGGGTTTCCCTTGTACAAGAAAATTAGAATGAACATTAACTGTTCCCGAGAGATTATCAACGTTAGGAATAGAAAATAACGCATGTATAACCGATAGATCAAGTAATCCATCTGCATTACCATCAAACACAGGGTTATTAAACTTCGTCAATGTCAAATTACCTCGAAACGGCCCTCCTTTAGTATGAAACGAAATGTTTTTCAAGATCAAGCGCTCATTTTTTGGACCTTTTAGATTGGAATAATTGCCCTCAAGTTTAATTTTATTCAACGAAATTTTTGACGATGGAATTCTTAAGTTTCCGCTTTTCAAACCAAAAGAACAATCGATAAGAACAGGATAATTTCTCTTTTCTGGACTTTTTATATTCAAATCAAACAAAAGCACACCTTGTCCCTCAAACTTTTTTACCGCTCCTGTTCCGTTGACCGATAACTTATTTGCAACATCTCTAATATTTAAGTTCTTTGCGTTTAAATTAAAGTCAAAATCTCCTTTTACTACTTCACCACTAAAATTAAAGGGCAATTCAGAAATATAAATAATCGATCCAGGTATACTTACGGTACTTGAATCCGTATTTACCTGAACAGAAATAGTCAATTGCGCTGGTTGGTTCGAGACTAAAGTAACCTCACCACTCTTCGCTTCAATAATTTGAAGATCAGCACTCGCCTTTGTTGTAAACACTTTTGCGCTCAGTTCTCCTTCAAGCCTCATCTCGTTGATTAAAGTACTGTATGTTTGATTTGTTTTATGATTTATATATGAATAAGTAAATGACGTAAAATCGACAGATTCTAAATTCAAATCAAATGCTTCAGATTTTGTAGAGTCAGTCTGCTCTTTAAGGATATCATAATTAATTAATCCGTCTTCACTGACTTTCATTTTAAAAGTCCCTTTGTTAATTTCTATAGATTCGACAGTATAATTCTCTTGCCATAAATTCATAGGATTGAACTTGAAACGAATTTTCTCTGAATATAATAAAGTGTCTAATTCCGTTGAAGATTCATAGCTGTCTTGAATGAAAACATGATCAAAGTCAACGGAAAGATTTGGAAAAGAACCCCAAAATGCTAAATCAACATTGCTAACTTCTACCTTTGCTTTCATGTGTTTGTTGACTTCACCAATAACAGCATTACAAATATCGTCTTTGTATAGGTAGAGCAAAAGGCTGATGAGAAAAAATAAAACCACAAGGATGCTAACCATCCATTTAAGTGCTTTAATAATTCTTCTCTTCCACATCTTACAAAATTATTCAATTTAGGACTTTATATAAGTCATTCCTCTTTACTTATTAACGAAGTTATGTGGGGTTTTGTTACTTAAGAGCGGCTTGAAATTAAAAGGTTTTTGCCAAAAAAGGTGAAATCCCATAAAATAATTTAACTCTTCACGACAAAATTCAAAGATTACAGCGGAGTTAAATCATAAGTTTATCTTATCTTTGCGGTCAGTTTTAAAACAAAAAAATGAGCTTATTAACAGTAGGGTCAGTTGCATTTGATGCAATTGAAACACCATTTGGAAAAACGGATAAAATAATTGGTGGAGCAGGCACTTATATCGCTTTAGCTGCATCTTTTTATGGTATTGATCAAAAAATTATTTCTGTTGTTGGAGAAGATTTTCCAAAGGCAATGCTGGATCAATTAGAATCTAGAAAAGTCAACATTGAAGGATTACAAATAAAGCAAGGAGAAAAAACATTTTTCTGGTCTGGAAAATATCACAATGACATGAACTCGCGTGATACTCTGGTTACGGAATTGAATGTTTTGGAGAATTTTGATCCAATAGTTCCTGAAAGTTATCAAAATGCCGATTTTCTAATGCTTGGGAATTTAAGTCCGCAAGTACAAAGCACGGTCATTGAACGCATGAAAAACCGTCCTAAGTTAATTGCCATGGATACCATGAATTTTTGGATGGATATTGCTATGGATGATTTGAAAAAGACGATTTCTATGGTTGACTTGTTAATCATCAATGATGAAGAAGCACGACAATTATCAGGAGAATATTCACTTGTGAAGGCTTCTAAGATTATCCGTAACATGGGACCAAAATTCCTTATCATTAAGAAAGGTGAACACGGCGCATTACTATTTCATGGAGAAAAATTATTTTACGCTCCTGCATTGCCATTAGAAGAGGTTTTCGATCCAACTGGAGCCGGAGATACTTTTGCTGGCGGTTTTATGGGCTACTTGGCAAGCACGAATGATATCTCTTTTGACAATATGAAAAGAGCAATCATCAATGGTTCTGCATTGGCTTCATTCTGTTGCGAAAAATTTGGAACAGAAAGATTAACAATGATTACAGAACAAGATCTTACTAAACGTATTGAAGAATTTGTTTCTTTAGCGAATTTTGACATTGTCACTTCGACAAGCTCAACGCAAAGACAAACAGTAAGTTAAATATACCATCATGGAAGAATTGAATTTTTTAGAAAGAATACAAAAATTCGCTGACAGTGATGCGATTTTAAAAGAAGGCAGAGATGTAAATGAGCTTCGTGCAAAATTTGACGATTACATTCTAGAAGCAGAAAGAAAAATTCAAGTTCAAGAGTTAGAAGAGAAAGAAAATTCAGAAGAAGTTGATTCAAGTATTTTGAAGAAAAAAACGGAAGAACTAGTGCAACTCAAAGACGGCTTCTATGAAATTTACAGTGTCTACAAGGAGAAGAAAAAACTACTCGTAGATGCTAAAAATAATTCTGAATCTGAGAATTTAAGTAAGAAAACTGCGTTGATAAAACGATTACAAGAAGTTGTTACAACTGAAGAAAACATTGGTTCTGCATTTGGCTCTTTGAAAGAAATCCAAGAGTCTTGGAAGGAAATTGGTGACATTCCTCGTGACAAACGTAATGATATACAGTCTGAATTTTCTCGATTAATCGAAGACTTTTTCTACAACATTAAAATATACAAGGATCTTAAAGATCACGATTTTCATAGAAACGCTCAACTAAAGACAGCACTTATTGAAGAGTTGAAAAAGTTGAATGAGATGAAGTCAATTAAAGAAGTGGAAACACAACTGAAAAAACTTCAAAATGATTGGAATGACATTGGTCCAGTACCAAATGAACAGTGGGAAACTTTAAAAGAAGGTTATTGGACTGAGGTTCGGTCAGTATACAACAAAGTCAATCGTTTCTATGATGACCGACGTGTGAAAATGCTGGAGAACCTAGAAGTTAAAAAGGCCCTCCTTGAAGAAGTCATCATTTTATCTGCAAAAAGAGAAGACTTAAAAGGCGCGAAAGAATGGGATGCCGTTACCAAAGATGTCCTTGCCATTCAAGCGAAATGGAAGACAGTTGGTTTTGGTCCGAAGAAAGAAAACGATGTCATTTGGAAAAAATTTAGAGCACAGTGTGATGATTTTTTCAATGCTAAAAAAGAATTCTTCGGTGAGATTCAAGAAGTCTATAACGCACTTGCTGAGAAAAAGAAGGCACTTATTGAAAAAGTAAAAGCGCTCAAGAATTCTACAGAATGGAAAGATACTGCAGCAAAGTTGAAGCAATTCCAATCTCAATGGAAATTAATTGGACATTCGGGTGTTAAGCATGAACAAAAACTATGGAAAGAATTTCGTGGTGCTTGTGATGCTTTTTTCAATTCTAGACAGAATCATTTCGATGAAAAAGATGCGCAGAACGAGGCTAATTTAGTTTTAAAACAAGCCGTTCTTGCAAAAATTGAAAAGTACACGCCTTCTGAAGATAAAAAAGTGGTCATTGCAGAATTGAAAGAGCTTTCTAAGGCGTTTAATGCAATAGGACATGTTCCGATTAAACAAAAAGATGAGATTTTCACTGCATATAAAAAATTAATGGACGCACATTATAAGTCTATTAAGCTAGAAGCAGCAGAGCAAGAGCAAATATTATTTGAAGCGAAAATAGATTTATTAAAAGGTAATTCTAATTCATTTAAACATTTTGATGATCTTAAATTTGACTTAAGAAAATCAATAGACATTCACAACAAAGAAATCACACAATTAGAAAACAATCTTGGTTTCTTTGCTAATAGTAAAGGTGCTGACTCCTTAAAAAAAGGAGTTGAAGATAAAGTTCGTGTTATCAAACAAAAGGTTGAAACAATAAAACAACAGTTAAAGATGATTCCAAATGAATAAATTCATTAATGTAGTTCTTCTTTTTGTTCTTTTCCCAACAATGCTGCTCACGGTTTTTGTAGGTTTTGATTTACCATTGAACTTTCTTAAAACGACAGGTCAATTTTTGCCTTATAAGTTTGAAGTTTTCTTGGGTATAGGGATTTTTATATTAATCTTATTACTCCGTCGTACTGTTCGAAGGTGGATGGGAATTAAAATCGTTACTAAAACAAAAAAATTCAAATGGAATGCTGCCGTAAGCTCTGCACGGAAGAAACGAGTGGTGACCTATCTTTCATTAGAAGCGGTCATTATGCTTTTTCTTGGAACCGCGCTCTATACAGTTACCAATGATGCTTGGGCTCCTGCCGCAGCATTTTTATTCGGCACAATCGATAGTCTTCTATTTATTATTATCGGTCTATCAAAAAATGCATTTCGCGTAGGGATTTCTTCGAAAGCACTAATAGTTGCTGATAGAGAAGTGACACTTTTATATTTTACGGGGTTGAGAAAAGTTAGCACACATCAGCAAACTGTTTATTTTGATTACATAAAAGACTTACAACTTTCCTTCCCTATAGATTGTGTACAGGAAGAAAATCAAGTAGAATTTTTTGAAATTTTGGAAGCTCAATTTGACCCGGAAAGAGTTTATTTCACAAAGAAAAAGTAAGCCCAGCTAATTTTTAAGAGTTATCATTCTTCCTCCCGCTTAATCCAACTGTCCTTTCACTATTTGACATCAAGCCAATAATTTCGTATTTTTCGGTATGGTAAAAATTAGTCGTCGGAACTTTGTTCCTATGTTAGGAACGGCACTCATAGGTGCTTCGTGTTTATCTGTCCAAAACAATACTATTCCTATTCATTCTAGTATTCTCCCTAAGCGTTTACAAAAAGGAGATACAATTGGTATCTGCGCTCCAGCTGGAGGAATTAAGAATGAAGCTGAGCTTAAGGAGTTTCAAGATGTACTGGCTCGAATGGGTTTTAAAACTAAATTTAGTGAAAATTGCACGAACAAATTCGGCTATTTTTCTGGAACAGATGAAGAAAGAGCTGCTGATTTCATGGCGCTTATTCATGACAATGAAGTTGATGCCATTTTTTTTCTTCGTGGTGGCTGGGGTTGTGCTAGAATTTTAGCTTATCTCGACTTTGAAGTCATTAAAAACAACCCTAAAGTCATCATGGGTTTTAGTGATATCACAACCTTGTTGAATGCTATCACTGTAAAAACTGGACTAGTTACATTTCATGGCCCGGGAGGAAATTCTACTTGGAATGACTACTCAATCAACTCTATTCAGCAATTAATCGTTCATGCAGAATTAGTTACTTATAAAAATAACGCGTCGGATAGTCCAACCGTTACCTATTCACCTGGTTCAGCCAAAGGAGAATTATATGGTGGGAACTTAACCGTTATTTGCAGCTTAATTGGCTCGGATTATCTCCCGAATTGGGAAGGTAAAATTCTCTTTCTTGAAGACGTCATGGAAGAACCGTACAGTATCGATAGAATGTTAACTCAACTCAAACTTTCGGGTGTTTTAGATCAAGTTAACGGAGTAGTATTGGGTAGTTTTAGAAAATGTATTGCTGAAGATCCTGAGCATTCATTCACGTTGGAAGAAGTATTTGAGCAACATTTCACTGATATAAGTATTCCCGTATTCTCCGGATTACAATTCGGTCATACACTTAATAAAATGACTTTCCCCGTTGGAATTAAGGTGGAGATGAGCACAGATAATAAAACCCTCTCAATGTTAGCTCCGAGTGTTTTTTAGTTCTTAAAACTTATACGATTGAACACGTATTTCATTTTTCAAATTATGTTTTGCATCTTCTAATTTCATAATCGGAACATATCTTCCACCGCCTAAAGTAGCAGATTCTTCCATCTCTAATTTATCCCCCGTTTTATTTCTAATTCCAACAACCGACATCGTAATGCCTTTCTTAAGGTATTTTTTTATGTATCTTTTATAATCATCTGAATTTCTGTTAAAAGCTCCATCCGTTATTAAGATAACATGATTCGTTCCGTTCGAAATTTTAGATTTTAGTGCTGTTTTATACCCTAACTTAATGCCTGAACCACCAGCAGTATATCCGTATGCTTTTAATTCTTCAATTTCATTTTTTATTTTTTCTTTCTCGGACCCAGATGTCGGTTTAAGAATTACCCTCGAATCATTCGCATACGTAACAATGCTAAATTTATCTTGTGGTCGCAACATGTCTGTTAGCTGCATCAATGAATACTTCATCAATTCAATTTTGTCTACCTGTTTCATTGATGAAGAAACATCGAGTATAAAGACAACATTCACTGGGTTAAAGTATTCTTCATCAAAATTGTTCCGGTCTAAATCTGTTAATAGTACTGGCACATTCGTTTCAATAGTGGTTATTGGAGGTGCTTCTTCTATATTGGGTTCATCGGTTTCTATTTCAATAATTATCTTTGGTTCTGGCTCTATAACAACCAAAGTAGTTGAATCAATTAATACTGGAGGAGCTTCAACAATAGTTCTATCCCTTTCCAGCTCAATCAATACGTGGTTGCGACGGAAATTAACATATTGCCCTTTTTCTGAAGAATAATACCCCTCGTGTTCAGCAAAGAAATAACTCAAACCAAGTGTCGCATCTTCCTTTATTATTCCCTTTCTATTCGTTGTGTTTTCCCAAATAGCTCTGCCATTTTGAATCATGGTTACATTTGAGTTACTTAATTCTTCACGTGAATCTTTATCGATGGTCACTACAG